>NZ_CAXQBM010000080.1:0-38989 GCF_964222115.1 Alteriqipengyuania sp. | reverse complement strand
AACCATCGGGGAGGGAAAGGTTGCGTTTGGCGAAGCTGCTGAGTTTCTGGGCCGTGCTGCTGCTCGGCATCGCCATGCCGATGCAGGCGGGCGCGCAAACGCCGCTGCCGCGGTTCGAAAGCGGAGGCGAGCACCCTGCCTTGCTGGTCGATGGAGAGCCTTTCCTCATCCTCGGCGCGCAAGTGAACAACTCGTCGAATTACCCCGCCATGCTCGACGAGGTTTGGCCCACGTTGGAGCGAATGGGTGCCAACACCGTCCTGATGCCGGTCGCGTGGGAGCAGGTCGAACCGGTCGAGGGGCAATTCGATTTCTCATTCGTGGACGTGCTGCTCGACCAGGTGCGGTCACGCGACATGCGCGTGGTGCTGCTGTGGTACGGCACATGGAAGAATACCGGCCCGTCCTACGTCCCCGCATGGGTTAAGCGTGACACGCAGCGCTTTGCCCGGATGCGCAAGGCGGACGGTTCCGCCCATCTGGTGCTCAGCCCGCATGGCGAGGCGACGATGCAGGCCGATGCGCGCGCTTTCTCGATGCTGATGCGACACCTGAAGCAGGTCGATCCGCAGCATACGGTGGTGATGGTGCAGGTCGAGAACGAGAGCGGCAGCTGGGGGCTCGACCGCGATCGCAGCCCTGAGGCGAACGCACTGTTTGCTGGTCCGATACCGCAGGAGCTTGCCGAGGGACTAGGGATAGAGCGACGCTCTTGGTCCGATGCGTTCGGCCCGCGCGCCGCGCAGTTCTTCAATAGCTGGTATGTTGCGCGCTATGTCGACACGGTCGCGGCGGCGGGGCAGGCTCAGAAAGACCTGCCCATGTTCGTCAACGCTGCGCTCGGCAATGCCTTCACCGACGAGGGCGGCGATGTCGGGCCTTCGGGCGGGCCGAACTGGAACGCGCTGCCGATCTGGCGGATCGCCGCGCCCAATATCCCCGCCTATGGGCCGGACATCTACAATCGCGACCCGAAGGCGGTCGAAGCCTATCTTGATCGCTATGCGGCGCATGGCCCCCTGATGGTGCCCGAGATCGGCAATGCAGCCGAATATGCGCGGTTCATCTGGCCCGCCATGGGTCGCGGGGCGGTGCTGTTCGCGCCGTTCGGGATCGACGGCACGCGCTACTCCAACTATCCGCTCGGCGCGAAGGAACTGGACGAGGACACGCTCGAAGCCTTTGCCGCGCCGTATCGCCTGTTCGGCCAGATGCCGCGTGAATGGGCGCGGATCGCGCGCGAACATCCCTTGTGGGGGACCGCGAAAGGCGAAGACGGAGCCGATCAGACGCACATAATGGGCCAGTGGAAGCTGACCGCGCAGTATGCTCGCTGGGCGTTCGCGGAGGATGACTGGACCTGGATCGAGCGCGATGCGCATCCACTGGCCGATGTCCCCACCGGCGGGCTGGTCGTCGCGCAGCTGTCTGACGACGTGTTCCTTGTCGGCGGTCGCAATGTAAAACTGCGGATCGCCCTTGCCCAGCCGGGTGCGGGTCAGCAGGGCGAAGTCATCGAAGCGCAGGAAGGACGCTTCGTCGATGGCGAATGGGTCATGCGTCGCCGCTGGAATGGCGACCAGATCGACTGGGGCTTCAATTTCGGTGCGGAGCCGGTGTGGCTGCGGATCGAGATGGACGTTCTGGAGTAGCGTCAGCCCCGCTCGAGCGTTGCGACCTATGACCAAAGCACGATGAAAGACTATCGTGCCAATCAGACGGCAAAGCGACCAAATCTGCCTCAAGGTGTTCGGCAATAGGCATCCCTGGTAGTCGGGCAATGGAATACTCGCCGATCGGAGACGTACACGCCCATATCCTTCGGCACATCGCGGTTGCCGGGATAGTCACGTGCCGTGGGATGAATGCCAAAGCCACATCCATAGGCGCGGTAGCCGCTGGTCATGCCGATCTCGCGAATTCCCGAATCTCCACCACACGCTAGGGCAAGCTGCGCAATGGTGTTGGGAGCGTCGAGCTCCAGAATATTCATCTGCAATGGCCCATGACATCGCCACTGTTTGCTGTTCGCCCGGGGTTCGCAAAGCACCACGCCCTCGATCCATTCGACCGGACGATTCCGCTCTGCTTCGGCCACGCGGCGCGCCTCTTCCACACGCTGACGCTCGGCATCGACCTCGGCTTGTGCGAGACGGCGATCCTCCGCCTCGCGCGCTTCACGCTCCTGCCGCAATTGCTGGGCCCGTGCCTGTTCCTGCGCAACCAGCCGGTCACCGGCGCTGGGGGCGGAAGTGCTTGTGCCCGACGCACCACTTCCCTGTGGCTGGGCCTGCGCTTCCGATCGTGCGCGCGCCAATGTCTGTTCGAATTCCCATTGGCTGCGTTGCGCATCGGCGGTCGCTTGCACGCTTCGATCTTCCATCTGCTGATAGAGCGCGTCGTTGCCTCCTTCGGTAGAGCCGATCACGGCGCCGCCCATTGCACCGATAATCGCACCCGCGCTGCTCCCGCCGCTTTCGGCATAGCCCGTTGCCGCCCCCATTATGGCACCACCTAGAGCACCGAAAAACCCCGGGCCGCTATCCTTCTTTTTGGGTCGACTGGACTGCGCCAAGGTTGCAGCCGAAGCGCTTGCGAGGTTTGTCGCGGCCATCGGCGCCTTGTAGCTGACTGCCGAGTACTTGCTGACCTTACCGTTCTTTTTCTGCTTATAGCCTTGCGAAGCAACCTGACCGTTATCGAGCAGCGTCTCCACGGTGAAAATATAGTCACCTGAATAGTCGCGGCCGGAGTACCGGAACTGGCGCGCATTGTCGGGCGAGCCCAATACTCGGGAACCGTACATCGGCAAACCGCTCACCAGATCGAGGCGGTAAACGAAACTGTGCTTGCTGTTCTCCTTGCCGCCAGAATGGACGACCGAGTCGATGCTCAGTACCAAGCCCGGATAGAGCCATTTATACTCATACAATCCGACAACATCTGTATCAGAAGCATTGCTTCGATAGACCTTTCCCGCCATTTGCGCGAGCGGCCCCCAGTTCTGCGCCATGCCCTCTGGAGTGATGGCCCTTTTCCATGCCGCCTTTATCCGCTCTTCCTGCTCGCCAGTGACGCGCGGCATGGAAACGACCGTTCCGTCCGGGACGTAAACGGTCATCCCCGCACCAACATTCGAGGGACTCGGAAAGACATAGCGGCTGCCAGTGTTCCGGGCAGTGAACTGCCACAGGCCGGGGCCGACCTCGATCGGTCCACCCTTGTCAGCCGCGAGGACTTGCCCATTGCCATCGCTGATCTGACCAATCGGCCCTAGCTGTGCGGACATGATCCACAATTCGCCATCCACGGTCTTGTCGATCAGCTGGACCTGTTCGGTCTCGGGATCGCGAAAGATCGCCCCCCAAAGACCCGATAGATCATTGCTCGCCTTCTTGGAGGCGGCAGTCTGCTTGGGCATTGATGCACGAAGCGCCTTGCAGCCATCGCTGACGCGCTGTTCCTCAGTGGCGCAGTTCCTAAGGTAAAGATCGGTGACCGACTGGGCGCTCGCGCCTGTCGGCAATGCGACGACCAAAAGCATAGCAAGGCCAAGAATACGCAGCATGAGTGGTCCCCCGTATCGCCGCACGCAACGCGTACGGCCCAACCGAGAAACTTCTCCGCAGTTTCAGGAGTTTGTCAATCACCCGATGTGTGGCTCGGGCGCTCTAACGCTCCTTGCGACTACTTGACCAGTTCGACCTGTTCGAAGTCGAGTTCCACCGGCGTCGCGCGGCCGAAGATCGACACCGAGACCTTGACCTTGGCCTTGTCGAAATCGAGCTCTTCCACCACACCGTTGAAGCTGGCGAAGGGCCCGTCGAGCACCTTGACCTGGTCGCCGATTTCGTAATCGACGCTGATGTCCTTCTTGGGCGCGGCCTTGGCTTCTTCCACCCCGCCGAAATAGCGTGCAGCCTCTTTCTCGCTGATCGCTTGCGGCTTTGCGCCTGCGCCCAGGAAGCCGGTCACCTTGGGTGTGTTCTTGACCAGGTGATAGATATCGTCGGTCATGTTCAGCTTGGCCAGCACGTAGCCGGGCATGAACTTGCGTTCGACCTGCACCTTCTTGCCGCGCTTTACCTCGGTGACGGTCTCGGTGGGGACCTGAACCTCTTCCACGCCCTCCGACAGGCCAAGGCGTTCAGCCTCGGCAATGATCGCATCGCGGACCTTGTTCTCGAAACCGGAATAGGCGTGAATGATGTACCAGCGTGCCATGGAATATCCTGCGATCGATCAGGCGAGCGTGAGGAGGAAGCGAACGACCGCGCCGAACAGCGAGTCGATGCCGAAGAAGAACAGCGAAAGGATCAGCACGAGGATGCTGACGAAGATCGCGGTCTGGACCGTCTCCTGCCGGGTCGGCCAGACGACCTTGCTCGCTTCGGCGCGTACCTGACGTGCGAATTCGCCGGGGGATGTCCTGCGCTTCTTCGTTTCCACTTTGCCTTCGGCCATGTCTGCCGTGCCCACCTGATGGTTATCGAATCAAACTTTTGCGTCTCTTTCGGGAAGCCGGGATCGCCCTCGCAATCCAAAGATCGGGAGGGCAGGTCTGCAGCTTCGATGTCTTGAGACCCGTCCGCATCTAGGCGGGCATTGGCGCAAAAGCAAGGACCGCGCGAAAGACATTGCGCTGCACCCGCAGCGGCTTTAGCGTCCGCGCCTTTAGGGACGCATTCGGGGGATTTCTTGTATGGCTGCGGATACGCAGGTGAGTTTCGCGGACCGCATGGTCGCGCCGGTCACCAATATTTCCGACTTCATCTGGGGCGGCACGTGGAATGGCGAGGCGGTGATCCCGTTCCCGCCACTGGCCCTGATCCTGCTCGGCGTGGGCCTGTGGTTCATGATCGGCCTGAAATTCTATCCGCTGACCAAGCTGGGTTCGGCCATGAAGGGCCTCTTTGCGGGCCGCAAGGGTGCCGGCGCGGGTGAGATTTCGCCATTCGCTGCGCTCTCTACCGCGCTTTCGGGTCAGGTCGGTACCGGCAACCTTGCCGGCGTAGCCACTGCTATCGCCCTAGGCGGGCCCGGCGCGATCTTCTGGATGTGGATCACCGCGCTGTTCGGCATGGCGCTGGCCTTTGCCGAAGGCGCCCTCGCCATCCGGTATCGCGAAACGACCTCCGACGGGGTCAAGCGCGGCGGGCCGATGACCTATATCATGATGGGGCTTGGCCCGAAATGGACCTGGCTCGCGATCCTCTTCTGCATCGGGACGCTGTTCAGCGCGCTGGTTACCGGAAATTCGATCCAGGCCAATGCCGTGGCCGACGGCCTGAACGAGCTGTTCGGCATCGAAGAATGGCTCGGCGGACTGATCGTCGCCATCCTCGTCTTCATCGTCATCATCGGGGGCATCAAGTCGATCGGCCGCGTGGCGGAAAGCGTCGTGCCGTTCATGGCGGCCGCCTACATCGTGATGGCAGTGATCGCGCTCGCGCTGAACTTCGGCGATCTGGGCGAAACCTTTGCCTTGATCTTCCACGGCGCCTTCAATCCGCAGAGCGCGGTGGGCGGCTTTACCGGCGCAGCGATCATCATGGCGATCCGCGCCGGTGTGGCGCGCGGCCTTTTCTCCAACGAAGCAGGCCAGGGTTCGACGCCGATTGCACACGCAGTCGCCCAGACCGAGGATCCCGAACAGCAGGGCCGGATGGCGATGCTGGGCACATTCATCGACACGATCGTGATCTGCACCATGACCGCGCTGGTTATCCTGACCGTGCGCGGCGATTTTACTGCGGATGGCGAGCTTGTCGCGCATGCATGGCAATCGGATCGCGTCGGGTTCGAAATGACGAGCGGGGCCTTCGCGGCGGCATTCCCGGTCGAAATCGCGAGCATCCCGATCGGCACACTGGTCGCCAGCATCGCTCTGCTGCTGTTCGTGTTCACCACGCTCCTCACGTGGAGTTACTACGGCGAACGGGCGATCACATTCATCTATGACCGCTTCCCCGGCTCGTCGCGTGGGGGAGAGAAGAACCTGCATATGGGCTGGCGCGTGCTGTGGTGCGTGGTGATTTTCATCGGCGCCGCACAACCCAGCGAACTGGTCTGGCGACTGGGGGATATCTCCAATGCCACCATGCTTCTGCCCAACGTACTCGCCCTGGCGTTGCTATCGGGAGTGGTCTTTGCGCTGTCGCGCGGTGACCGGAAGGCGGGCAAGGATTTCCACGCGGAGACGCCCGAAGAACCGGAAGAATATTAAGCCGGATGCAAAGAGGGCCGGAGTGCTTCGAAACACTCCGGCCCTCTTACGCTCGTAAGCGGTACTGAGCTCTATCGCGGCTCAGACTGCGCCGAACAGCCGCTCCCAGAAGGATGGCTGGTGCATCGGCTGGATCTTGCCGTACTTCATCATCCGCAAAGTCGCATCGCTATGCGAACGCGGGGTGGTCCAGCTGTCCGGACGGCTGCTGCGGAAAGGCATGCTCGACATTGGTCAACTCCTAATTTCGGCACGTGCGTGCACTATGCCGCGAAAAATGCACGCCTCGTAAGGAGCGTTCCCGAGATTCCTGTGGGAACAAATCGGAGCCTTCGCGAAGCGCCCGAAAGCCCCGTGAATCCCGCAGGTTCCCACCGACACACAAATTTTCCGATATGTGGCCAATCGGGCGCAGCGCCCTGCTGGTTCACCAGCTGCCGGTGTTTTCCATCGATGCCCACGGCTCCTGCGCAGGCAGCGATTCGCCTTTCTGGAGCAGCTCGATCGAGATGCCATCGGGCGACCGGACGAAGGCCATGTGCCCGTCGCGCGGCGGGCGGTGGATTGTCACCCCGCCGTCCATCATGCGCTGGCACGTCGCGTAAATATCGTCCACGCGGTAGGCGAGATGGCCGAAATTGCGCCCGCCGGAATATTCCTCCGGATCCCAGTTATAGGTCAGCTCTACCATCGGCGCCTTGTGCTCGCGCGCATGGTCCTCGTCACCCGGCGCGACCAGGAACACCAGCGTGAAGCGTCCCGCCTCCACTTCCTTGCGGTAGGCCTCCACCAGGCCGAGCTTGTTGCAGAAGAAGTCGAGCGACTCGTCGAGGTCGCTCACCCGGATCATGGTGTGGAGATATTCCATCGTCGCGCCTCTGGTCTGGCCGTTTGGCGAAAATGGCAGGGGTGACAGGATTCGAACCCGTGGCCCTCGGTTTTGGAGACCGATGCTCTACCAGCTGAGCTACACCCCTGCAGGCGGAAGCGCGCTCTAGGGCGGGCTGCTCCGATTGGCAAGCGCTAGGTGACGGAGGCATAACGCCTTCGCCCTTCCCGCCTCCTTTGCGCAGATTGCGGCAAGCGCTTGTTCGCTCAGGTGAAGAGGATTAATGCCCGGCGTTTCGACGCGGGGGGAATATGGCGGCATTTGAGCCACCGAAACTGGACATTCGCGGTTTCTCCGACAGCGTCGTACCCTCCCTTGCCGCAATTATGGAGCGCCCGGCTGAGCATTGGCCGTGCGAAATCCTTTCCCGGCGGGTCACCTTGCGCGAAACGCCGCGCAGGCAGGTGGTCTTCGTGACCGAACCGGGCCTGGCCCGGCGGATTCTGACTGACCGGGCCGGCACCTTCGTCCGGTCCAGAATGCAGAACCGTTTTTTCGATTTCAGCTTTGGCAAGAGCCTGCTCGACAATCGTGGCGGCCAATGGATGGAGCATCGCCGCAGTATCGCCCGACCCATAGCACCACACCGTGTGGCCCGGTTGTTGCCTGCCGTAGCAAGCGCATGCCGGGATCGGATTGCGAGCTGGGAAGAATACGAGGGTGACGCAGGCCTGCCGTTGCTGCGGGAAATGCGCATCCTCGCCTTCGATGCATTGTGGCGCGCACTATTTGCGGTCGAAGCCAAACGAACAGTCAGCGATCCCGAAATCGTTGCGGCGGGAGCGCGGCTTTTCGCGGCGCATCACAAGGGCTTCGAGCACTATATCGAGGAGCTGCGGGACCTGACCGAATGGGTGATGGGCCGTTCCCGAGATGGTCTGCCGGGGCTGCCCGAAGGTGACACGGCCCAGCCGCTCGACGTCAATTCGACGCTGATCTTCCTCGACGCAGGGCACGACAATGTGACCGCGACGATCGGCTGGGCGCTGTGGCTGCTCGCGCACAGGCCAGACTTGCAGGAGAGGGTGCGCGCGGAGTGGAATCACGCGGACGCTGCGCGCGCAGACCCGGAGAAGCTACCGGTGACGATGGCGTGCATCCGCGAAACGCTGAGGCTCTATCCGCCTGCCCCGCAGATTCTTCGCGACGTGGCCGAACCCGTCGAACTCGACGGAACCCGTGTCGGCAGAAATGCGATGATCGTCATTCCGGTCTACGCCCTCCACCGATCCGAGCTGTGGTGGCAGGAGCCCGATGCCTATCGCCCCGAGCGCTTCCTGGGTCAGGAAGGCGACGATCCGCAGGCGGCCGCGTGGATTCCCTTCAGCAAGGGAGAGCGGGCCTGCTTCGGCGCGGCATTCGCGCAGATGGAACTCGCCATGTTCATCGGCCTGATTGCCGACCGGTACGAACTTGCCCCCAACCCGGCCGATCCGATGCGGTGCACGGCAAGATGGGTGCTTCGGCCAGAGGCCGATGCGCCGATCCTGCTCCGCCCCCGAGATACGGCCAGAGCCGTCCGCACGTGATCTTCCACTCGATCGATTACCTGCTGTTCCTGCCGCTGGTCGCGGCGCTATTCTTCGCCGTGCCGCACCGCTGGCGCTGGGCGCTTCTGCTGGTCGCCAGCAACATCTTCTACGGCAGCTGGCGGATCGAATTCCTGGCACTACTGTGGTTCACGACGCTGGTCGATTTTTTCGCTGCCAAGGCGATGATGCGCACGCAGCACAAGGTGCGAAGGCGTTTCTTGCTGATCGCGAGCATGCTGTGCAACCTGGGGCCCCTGGTCTTCTTCAAGTACAGCGCACTGCTGGCAGGCACGACGCTGTACGACTTGCGGATCGGCAATTTCACAATGGCCGACGTGATCCTTCCGCTGGGAATCTCGTTCTACACCTTCCAGACGCTCGGCTATACGATCGACGTGTTCCGCAAGAAGCGCGAGGCCGAGACGCATCTCGGCATTTTCGCGGTCTACGTGATGTATTTCCCGCAACTGCTCGCCGGGCCAATCGAGCGGCCGTACAAGCTCTTGCCGCAATTACGCGAAGAGCAGGTGTTCGAGGTCCGCCGAGCCGCCATGGGCTGCGCGCTGATCCTGGTAGGATATTTCAAGAAGCTGGTGATCGCGGACAGGCTGGGCCTGATGGTTCCCGATATCCTTGCCGCGCCCGAGGTACACACCTCGCTTACGGTGACGCTGGCCACCCTCGGCGCATTCTACCGCTATTATGCCGACCTGTCGGGCTATGCCGATATCGCCATCGGATCGAGCCTGATCATGGGGATCGCGCTGTCGCGCAACTTCAACCGGCCATTCGCGGCGGTCTCCATCGCGGAGTTCTGGCAACGCTGGCACATCACTGTAACCCGGTGGTTCACCGACTATGTCTATATCCCCATTGCGCGCAGCACTCGCGTTGGCTCCCGCATCGTGGCCAGCATGGTCACCTCGTTAATGCTCGGCTTGTGGCACGGCGCCACCTTCGCCTGGCTGCTGGTCGGTGTGCTTGCAGGCCTGCTGCTGACTGCCGAAGGTGCGATCCGGCGACAGCGCGGAATGCTTGCGCGGACGCGCCGCAGGCTCGGCAAGATCGGGATCGGCGAAGGCCCGTCCCGCATGATCGGCCGCAATCTCAATCGGGTCGTGCTGTGGATCTTCCTCCTGTTCGTGGGCTCGATCGTCAACACACCGGGCTGGGACCAGGTTTTCGCAAGCTGGAGGAAGATTGCCGCCTTGCCTGGCGATGTGCTGACACTCTCTGCCGGGTTCGGGACCTATAACCTCAGCCTGCTGTTCATGTTCGCCATAGCGGCAATGGAAATCTACGAATGGCTCGATTCCCGCCGCCCGGTGTTCGACCGGCTAGAGCGCGCCGGTGCGCTGATCGCCTGGCCGTTCTGGTGGGGCCTGGCCGCCATCATCCTGGTGTTCGGCGTGTTCACCAGCTCCGGCTTCCTGTATTTCGAATTCTGATGCGCTGGTCTCGCCTCTCGGTCGCCGCTTTCCTCGTCATGGGCCTGTTAGTGCTCGGCACGCTCAATATTGCCGGTCGCCTGCCGATCAACGGGCCGACCGAGCCGCAACTGATGAAGCAGCGATACGAAGCCATCGCCGGGAAGGATGCGGTTTCGCTGGGCGGCTCGATCGGGACCGCGATCGATTTCGACGCCATGTGCGTTTCGGGCGCGCGCTTCTATAATAACGGACAGGACGTATTCGAAACCGAAGCGTTGGTGGACCTGATCCTGTCTCGCCCTGACGCCCCGCAGATTATCCTTCTGGTTACGAGCCCTACATCCATCGGGCACGACAACGGCCTGCCAGCGCTCGCAGGCGCCTATCAGAGGCGGTTCACTTACCGGTTCTTGCATGGCGAGGGCGAGTTCGGGCTGATCGATGGCGATCTGAGGCAAGCCGTTTTCGCCGAGGCAATGCCCGCTATCGGTCATCACCTGCGCAACCCGTGGCATGGTGCAGCATTGCGCTGGCTGGGCCGATTGCCTGCGCCGGACGTGACGACCGCTGCCGATACCCGATCGATTGACCCCCGTCAGGCCGAGGCACTCGCCAAGGCGCAGGTCGCTGCGTGGCAGGCCGATGCGACAGAAATCGCCTATTTCGATCCGCACGTGCACGCGCGCACACGTGCTGCCCTGCTCCGCATTGCGGAGAAAGTAGAGGATCGAGGCGCACAGCTGGTGGTAGTTTTGCCGCCTTTCATCGACCAGATGAGCGATCCCCTGCGCGAGGCCGGCTGGACGAAGATCGACGCGTTTTGGCCGCTCCTGCAAGATCTGGAAAGGCGAAACGCGCTTGTGCTGAACGATTGGGACAACCGCGCGGCCCGGTTGGATCCTTCGCATTTCCGGGATGCGGTTCATCTCAACGCGCCGGGTGCGAAGGAATATTCGAAAAAAGTCGGACGCGAACTTCGTCGTCAGAAACTTGTGCAGCGGCGGGACTGCAAGTAGTTTCTCCTATTTCTCGCGACGAAACAATACGCTAGTATATCTGCTGATCGATAGGGATCAGAGGGGTCTGGCGGTAATGGTCGCGAGCAGGAAAGACCGGTTGGGCCGTGTGGCCCGATTACTTCGCGAGAACCCGCATCTGCGCCCCGGCTACGAACGTGCAAAAACCGTCGTCCGCGCTTTTCGTCGGCCCGCGTTCTACGAGGTCGCCACCCGCTGCAACCTGTTCTGCGAAGGCTGCTACTATTTTTCCGACGATTTCGCCCCACCCGCCCACGAGGTGAAGGACCAATCCGTTTGGGAAGAGTTCTTCGCTGCAGAGGCCAGACGCGGCGTCACTATGGCCTATTTCGTCGGTGCCGAACCGGCGCTGGAGCAGGAGCGGTTGCTGGCAGCGGCCAAGTGTTTCCCGCATGGGAATATCGGCACCAACGGTACGGTGAAGCTCGACCCGGCAATCCCCTACCGCATCGGGGTTTCGGTATGGGGTGTGGACGAAGAGGTCGATACCAGCCTGCGCGGCGCCAATGCCTTTGCCAAGGCGATCCGTAACTACGCAGGCGATCCTCGCGCAATTATGCTCTTCACTCTTACCAGGACCAACCTGGGCGATGTGCGACAGTTGGCGGAAATTTGCGCGGACCACGATCTGCCGCTGACCTTCAACATGTATTCGCCCACCCAGAGCTATGTCCGCAAACTGGCCGAGCGCATGGGGCCAGACGGGCGGTTTTTCCGTATATCATCCGAAGAGAACAACCTGCGCTGGGACGAGGGAAGCCTCGCCGCCGCGCGGCGGATCATGGACGAAATGCTCGAGGATTATCCCGACACGGTCGTCTATTCGCACGCCTATAACCGGTGGGCGACGCAGATCGGCCCGCTCTACGACATCGACCCCCAGACCGGGATCGCGCGCGATTGCCATTCGCGGATGGTGGAGCCGATGCGCTACTTCAAAACCGACCTGCGCCATGCGGCGCTGGAGAAATGCGGCACATCGGACACGATCTGTTCCGAATGCCGCATGTATAGCGGCGGATGGTCGTCCAAGTTCGAACCGCGCGACGAGGATGTGCGCGACGCGCGCAGCTTCGCGGAATGGACCGGCATGGTCGAAACGCTTGGAAGGATTTTCCTGTTACAGCGTAAGCCAGAGCAGCAAATCGCGTCGAACAACGTTTTCGAATGGGTCCGAGTGGACGAGGTCGCAGACGCCAGCCTGGTGCTGGCAAAGTGAAGACCGCACCGCTTACCAACGGCACCGAAGTTACCGATATCGACCTGCACGACGATGCCGCATGCGAGGAACTCGGTCGGCTGGCTGCACACGAATGTGTCGTCGTGGTTCGCCAGGCTGTCTCTGAAAAACGACTGCACGATATCCAGACTTCATGGGGCCAGCCCGTCAACGGCCATATCAATAAGCTGGTAGCCCGCCGGGATCTGCGCGGACGCCACTGGCGGGACATGTTCCTGACCCTGCAAAGCATGGCCCGACCGATCGAGGGCGATGTTCCGCGTGAAGGTATTTCACGCGTCAGCTTCAACCGCGACAGGAAGAACCGCGTGACCGGCCTGTTTCCCAATGGCGAACTGGACTGGCACTCCGATCACCAGTCGCACACGGATAGCCAACGAATGATCGGCCTGATGAGCCTGTGGGGTTCGAAAGGCAGCCAGACGCGCTTCCTGTGTACCGCGCCCGCGCTCGAAGCGCTGAACAGCGAAGACCGCACGATGGTGGAAGAACTGGTTTCGGTCTGGGCGTGGGACGGGGGCGAAATGTGCCGCGGGCTCGAACCGGCGAGCATGCAGGTAACCCGCTACTCGATGGTCCCGGCCGACGGCATGGAAACACCACTGCTCGACAGCACGGCGACCGGGCGGCGTGGTGTCCATTTCCCCAGCCATTGCTTCAGCCATTTCAAGGGAATGAGTGCAGGAGAGAGCCAGAAGTACAAGGCGCATCTATGGGCGAAGCTGAACCGGCCCGAATACATTTATTCCCACGACTGGGAGGATGGCGAGATCGTGTTCATGGACCAGAACATCACGCTGCACGCGCGCCCCACCGATGTCGTGGAAAGCGATACCCGCACCATGACGCGCATGATTACTTATATGGACAAGCTGTTCCCCGGCCACGGGCCGCGCGATACCTTCCTCCACAACGGCAAACGGATCGGCCTGTCTCAACTGGCCGCGCTCGCGGATGCACAGCGCCGCAGTCAATTCGAAATGGGAGAGGTCTGAGGCCCGCCGATCAGGCGGATAGCGCACACCCCGGAATCGAAAGCACCTGATCGAATGGCGGCGCAGGCAGCCTCGCCCAGTCCGCATCGTAGACCCCGCGTTGGCGGAAATTGTGCAACGCCAGCAGCCAGGTCGTCATGATATCGCCGAGCCCGTCGCGCAGTTCCGGGCGTTCGCGCATCATTGCACGGCATTTGCCCACCACGGATGCTACTTCTGCATCGGCGCGCGCCAACTCGCGGATCATCCGGGCGAAGCGCCGGTTGGCGTCGGCCCGCCCCGGGGGATCATAGGGCTTCGCGCGCGCCAGCAGCGGATTGGGGCCGAGCACGCCTGCGATCCTGCAGAACCGTTCGAAGAAGGCATCCGGGCTGAAGAGCCGGCTGATCAGCCATCGCGTGCCCAGCGACAATTCCTCCCGGCTCATCTGTGCGGGTACGATATTGGTTTCCACATCGGCGGCGGTGAACGCCTTACCCGGGCTTGCGACGATCCGGCCCGCAGCCAGCATGTCTGCATAGAGCGGGGTGGAGACGGGCGCATTGAGCGAACTGATCTTGAATGTACCCACCGGCATTCGCTGCGCAAATTCGTATTGCTGCTCGAAAATGCGGGTCGTGTCGGCATCGAAACCCACGATCAGCCCGGCCTCGACGCGCAGGCCGTTCGACACGATCCGTTCGACCCGGCCAATTATATCGCGACCGACATTCTGGCGCTTCTGCGCTTCCTTCAGACTCTCTTCGTTGACCGTCTCGATCCCGATGAACAGGGTCAGCAGGCCCGCTTCGGCACACAGTTCGAGCAGCTCGGGGCTCTGCCCCACGTCGACCGAGACCTGGGTGGCAAAGGTCACGAAGTCGCGTCCGTCATGGCCATTCCATGCGGCAAGCGCTTGCAGCAGGCTGGTTGCGCGGCGGCGATAGACGGTGAAATTATCGTCCGCGAGCATGATGCGGTTATAGCCCAGATCGTAAAGCTGCTGGACTTCTGCGATCACCTGCGCGTCGGTCTTGTGACGTTGCACGCGGCCAAGATACTGGATCACGTCGCAAAAATTGCATTCGAACGGGCACCCGCGGCTGGTCTGCGCAACGCCCATCAGCGCGCGATCATTGTCGTAGGCGCCCCAGACCGGAAGCGGCGACAGTCCAAGATCGGGTCGCCCGCCATCGTAGCGGGGTTTCAGCGCGCCGCCCTGCATATCCGCGTAGAAAGCGGGGGCAATCTCCTCGAACTCGCCGGTTACTGCGACATCGTACTGGCCGGTGAAAAATTCCGGGTCGAGCGTGATGTGAGGGCCGCCGACGATGACAGTCTTGCCGCGCGATCGAAATTTGCGCGCGATCTCTATGGCCCTGCGCGCCTGCGAGACATTGGCCGAAAGGCCGATGAAATCCACCTCTGCATCGAAGTCGACCGGCTCGAGCGCTTCGTCATGCAGGATGCATTCGACCCCGGCTGGTGCCAGTGCGGCGACGGTCGCGATGCCGACCGGGGCAACCCGCGCCAGCGACCGGCCGTCTGCGGCCGCGATCCCCGCAAAGTCGGAGCCATCCTCTGCCTGAGGGGCAATGAGCAGGAATTTTGTCACGACGCAGCGCACATTATACGCATGCGCAACCGCCTGCTATCCCTTCCTTTTGTGACCCGTGTTAGGAGCCGAAATCGATGCTGCCGATCGTTCCGCCTCCGATCCTGATTTCCGCCTATCGCCAAGGCCTGTTCCCGATGGCGGAATCTCGGCGCGACCAGGACATCTTCTGGGTCGAACCGCGCGAGCGGGCGATCATCCCGATCGGTGAATTCCACTGCTCCCGCTCGCTGGCACGCACGATCCGGCGCGAGGTTTTCGAGATTCGCGTGGACAGCGATTTCGCTGGAACGGTGCTCGCCTGCGCCCAGCCGCGCGCCACTGGCGAGGATACGTGGATCAGCGGGCGAATTGCCGCGAGTTACCAACGGCTGCAGGAAGTCGGCCATGCTCATTCGCTGGAGTGCTGGCAGGGCCCCGAAGGCGAACAGGAGCTGGTGGGCGGCGTCTATGGCGTCGCATTCGACCGCGTGTTTTGCGGGGAAAGCATGTTCAGCCGCCGCGACAATGCGTCAAAGGTGGCGCTGGGCTGGCTGCTCGCGCTGCTACAGCGTGCAGGCTGCCAGCTGTTCGACTGCCAGTTCATGACCGGGCATTTGGCCTCGCTGGGTGCAATCCCGATCCCTCAGGCGGAATATCTGGAGCGGCTGGAGGCGGCACGCGGCGAGCAGCGTCTATCACTGCCGCAGGCACTGGCGGAGGTCCAACGCGAGGCGCTGGCCTATTCTTCCTCGCCCGGGAAGCTCATCGCGCATTCCTTGACCCAGACATCGTAGATCGGGTGCTCGACCACGTTCAGGCTGGGCGAGTTGCGGAACAGCCAGCCTGAGTGAACCTTCTGCCAGCTCGGTTCCGATTCGGTGCCGACACGCTGGCGCACGAAGACCTGCACGAAAGCGCCCTCTTCCTGAGGCAATTCCCACGGCGCGGTCTTTTCGCATGCTTCCAGCCGGATCACGACATCGCCCATGCGGGCCGCCTCGCCCGGCTTGAGCTCGAAGTCGCGGCTGACATTATTGCGCTTGTTAAGCAGGCCGATCGTCGCAACCCGCTCTGCCATCGGGGTCCCGATCCCCTCGCCCGCATCCTCGCGAGCGGCCGATCCGCCTTTGGTCAGTTCTTCGGGCACTTCGGTTTCGAGCGGCGCCGTCTCGGGCGGGTTATTGTTGCAGGCGACCAGCGCCGCAGCACCCAGGAAAAGGACAGCGAGAGCGCGCATGGTCATTACTCGCCCGGCGACCAGGCCTCGTAGTCGCCGCTCGCGCGGGCGCGGCGACCACCGCGCTGCAACGCGCCGCTGGGCAGGTAGGCACCGGCGGAGCCTGTCGCATTCGGTGTGTAGTCTGCTTCCCAGATGCGCGGTGCGGGAAGGAAGCTTTCGGGCACATCCTCACCCGATCCGTGCAGCCAGCCGTGCCATTCGGCGGGCACCTTGCTCGCGTCATTGGCGCCATCGTAGATGACCCAACGGCGCTCACGCTGCCCGTCTTTCACCTTCTTGCTGCGATAATAGCGGTTGCCCGCGGCATCGGTGCCCACATGCTCGCCCTTGAGCGAGGTGAAGACCGAAGTGCCGATCGTGGCACCATGCCACCAGGTGAAGATCTGTCCGAGAATGCTCATTGCGGGTTGCGGACTAGCGCAAGGCAGTGGCGGGGCCAAGCCGCTTTCGCGCGCTTCCTCACCACTCCCGTTTTACCAATCGACGCGGTCGCCGGGCGCGATCCCAAGCTCGGCGGCACGGCCGCCCGGTATCTCGAGCACAGCGCCGGTGGGTCCTTCAGCAAATACGCTGTCGAGCGAATAGGGCGTGGTCTGCGCGGCGATATTGATAATGCGCCGGTCCGGCCCGATGAAAATGATGTCGAGCGGCAGCGGCGTGTTCTTCATCCAGAAACTGGCCACGCTGTTGTCTTCGCGCGGGAAGATCATGCCCTCGTCGGGCCCCAGTTCGGTGCGGAACATCAGGCCTTTCGCCTGTTCGGGGCCGGTCTGCGCAACTTCGGACCGGAACACATGATCGCCATTTGCTGTCTTGACGGTCACCGGGATGATGCGGAGGCCCGAAACGGGGTGAGTTTCCTGCTCCGCCTCGACATTGGCGGCGGACTGCCCCGAATCGGCGCCGGCCTGGGGCGAGCATGCAACCAGAACGGCAACCGCTATAGCGGCTGCGAATCCCTTCATTCCTCTACGCTGAATGCCCATTCCTCGGCCTCTTCCTCGCTTTCGGCATCGACCAGCGCGCGTGCCGTATCGAAATCATGGCCCGCCCGCACCAGCGCCGCAAGCTGCTTTTCGCGGCCCCTCTCGTCCGGTCTATCTGTGGCGAACGGCCCCAGCCTTCGGCGCCGCGCGAAAGCGAGCGCGGCAGCACGTGTTTCCGCTTCGGACGGGGGTGCCAGATCGTGCTCGTCCGTGTCCACGCCGGCATGATGGAGCGCCTGTGCCACACGACGGGCGCCATATCCGCGCCGCAGCAGGTCGCGTGTGCGGGTCTCCGCAAAGGCAACATCGTTAATGTACCCGAGTTCGACAAACCGCTCGATCAGTGCATCAAGCGCGGGTTCAGCCTCGCCCGCCCAGCCCCGCGTGCGCAGCTTGCGCTGCAAATAGTGCTTGAGCTTGGCCGCCGTGGTGGCGTAGCGGCCCGCATAACTCAGCGCGAGATCACGCAGGGAAGCCTCATTCAGAGGCTGTATTACCTTGCGACGCCGCCGCGAAGTCTCGGGGGATTGGCCCATGGGACATAATGATGCCACACTCCTTGAGGATTGGAACCGCCCTTATGTTGGGAACGACGATTGTGATCGACCAAACGCCTGCCTGGCGCATGCCTCCTCGGGAAACAGCCTGAGGACCGGCCCTCAAAGCGGTTAACAGGATTACGCTCTCTCCTATGCAAGACACCCTCATTCGACCGACGCCCAATGATTGCGCGCTTCCGCGCCGACGGGCGGATTTCGCGACCTTCAACGAAGCGATCGATTATGCCGCGCTCTCCGAGAAGGGGCTCAATTTCCACGACATGCGCGGCACGCTGGAGCGTGCGTATACCTATCGCGAGATGCGCAAGGATGCGCTGGCGATGGCGCACAAGCTGGTTGCGGCCGGGATCAAGGCAAAAGACCGCGTAGCGCTGATCGCGGAAACGTCGCCCGAATTCGCGGCACTGTTCTGCGCGTGCACTTATGTTGGCGCATGGCCGGTCCCGCTGCCCCTGCCGACCGGGTTCGGCGGCAAGGAAGGCTATATCGACCAGCTGGTGGTCCAGCTGGAAAGCGCCGATCCCGCGCTGCTGATCTATCCGCCCGAAATCGAGGAAATGACCCGCGCAGCTGCGGACCGCGTCGGGTGCGAAGGGATCGACTGGGATAGCCTGGCGCAACGCGATGCGCCCGAGGTGGAGCTTCCCACAGCCCAGCCAGACGATATCTGCTACCTCCAGTATTCGAGCGGCTCGACCCGCTTCCCCACTGGCGTCGCCGTGACCCACAAGGCGCTGCTGCACAACCTGTATGGCCATGCGCAGGCAATGGACCTTGGTACCAATGATCGCTGCGTCAGCTGGCTGCCATGGTATCATGACATGGGGCTGGTCGGCTGCTTCCTCAGCCTCATCGCCAACCAGGTTTCCGCCGATTACCTGAAGACCGAACATTTCGCGCGGCGCCCGCTCGCATGGCTCGACCTGATCAGCCGCAATCCGGGCACCACGCTCTCCTATTCGCCCACCTTCGGCTACGACATCTGCGCCCGCCGGATCTCCAGCCAGAGCCATGTCGGCGACCGGTTCGACCTGTCGCGCTGGCGCACCGCAGGCAACGGAGCGGACATGATCCGGCCCGACGTGATGCAGAACTTCGTCAATGCCTTTGCCGATGCCGGGTTCAAGGCGAGCGCCTTCACGCCCAGCTACGGCCTTGCCGAAGCGACCCTGGCGGTCACGGTGATGCCGCCGGGCGAGGGTATCCGGGTGGAGCTGGTCGAGGAAGAGCGCCTGTCGGGCGCACGCCCCAATCTCAACCGCCCGGCCCGCTACCGCGCGATCGTCAATTGCGGGAAGCCTCTGCCGCAGATGGAAGTCGAGATCCGCGGCGAGAATGGCGCGGCAAAGTCAGATCACCAGATCGGCAAGGTCTGGTGCCGCGGGCCCAGCATCATGCACTCCTACTTCCGCAACGAGGAAGCGACCGCCGATTGTCTGGTCCCAAGCGAAGATGGCGGGGGCGCATGGCTCGACACGGGCGACATGGGCTACATGGCCGATGGATACCTGTTCATCGTGGGCCGCGCGAAGGACATGATTATCATCAACGGCAAGAACCACTGGCCGCAGGATATCGAGTGGGCGGTGGAGCAATTGCCGGGCTTCAACCATGGCGACATTGCCGCCTTCGCGGTGGAGCGCGAGGATGGCGAGGAAGCGCCCGCCGTGCTGGTGCATTGCCGCGTGACCGACCCGGAAGAGCGCCGCGTATTGCGCGAAGCCATCCGCGAGAAGGTCCAATCGGTTACCGGGATGAGCTGCCTCGTCGAGCTGGTGCCGCCGCGTACGCTGCCGCGTACCTCGTCGGGCAAGCTCAGCCGTGCGAAGGCGAAGCGCCTGTACCTGTCCGGAGAAATCCAGCCTTACAAGCTGGCTGCCTGAGGGTTCCTATTCCTCCGGGATTGCCCATCTCGCGCTAACGCTTCCAGACCTGCCCGATACCGTATCGAACTCGGCTGCGATGCCAGCATCGGCAAGCGGCTTGCGTATCGCATCGAGCTGTTCTTGCGTACCGGTGAGCCGCACGGGAATGCCGATGCGGCGCTGCGCCCAGATCACCAGTTGCAGCGCCCTGCGGCCCTGTGCGGTCGGCGCAAGCTCGTCATCCTCGTCCTGCTCGCTCAGCGCGATGTCCGGCAGCGCGCGCAGCGGAGGCACGATGCGGATATCCCACTCGGGCTCGGTCGCGTCGACCCGCCGCTCCAATTCGAGGTAGGCAGCCAGCGTCGCCCCGTCGAGCGGCTTGGCCGTGACCAGCGCCCTCCGCCGCTGGCGGTCTATGGTCACATCCTCCGCCGGTACGCCTGCCATGATCGCCAACCGCTCGGCGATGGATTGCGCGCGCTGCGCCGCCTCCGCTTCCTGCGCACGGGCATTGGCGAGTTCTGCTTCCTCGGCTGCCTGCGCGCTCGTCCCCACACGCAGCTGGGTCAGCGTAACATCCACCGGCTGGCCCAGTTTCTGCTCCATCTCCTCGCTCGCCAGCCGCTCGGCATCGGCGATGATCTCGGGCGTCAGCACGGTGGCAGAAACTTGGATCGGCTGGACCTGGTAGTCGGGCACGATGTCCGAAATCCTTGCCCGCCCGTCGAAGGTTTCGATCACGATGGCGTTGATCTGGCGGGTGGTGTTCGCCTCCCAACCGATCCGGTAGAGCGACAGGCCCAGCGGCACCGCCAGCGCGACGAAAGCCCCGAAAATGAGCAGCGCCTGCATCTGGCTCTGCTTTTCGGACAGGCTGGTGCTGAACCCATAACCGCGCGCCATCGCCGTCGCCGTCAGGGCGATTGCCGTCAAGTTGGTGACGAAGAGGAGCGAGGCGCCCCAGAACACGGTCGAATTGAACGTGGCGAGGCCATAGCCCACAGCAGCCAGCGGCGGCATCAAGGCGGTGGCGATGGCCACACCCACGATGGTGCCCTCGCGCCCCCGGATCACCGCGTAGGCGCCCGCTATGGCGGAGAAGATCGCGACCAGCAGGTCGAACAGGTTGGGCTGCGTGCGCGCCGCGATTTCCGGGGTGACCGTCTTGATCGGCGAAAAGACAACGATCAGCGCGCAGAACAGGATCGCTAGCCCCACCCCGATGGCGAGCGAGCGGCCCGCCCGCCGCAGCCATTTCGCATCGCCCACCGCCAGCGCGAACCCGACCCCCATGATCGGGTCCATCAGGGGCGAGAGCAGCATGGCGCCGATCACCACAGCCGGCGAAGACAGCAGCATGCCGAGGATGGCGATCCCCGCCGACATGCAGATCATCAGCAGGTAGCGCGCAGTCAGTTCACACTCGGCGCGGCGCTTCTCGATCACGGCGGCCTGATCGACCGTCCCCGCGACTTCGATGGTCCACCACCGGGTGAAGGCGGTCACGACATAGTCGATCCCGACCCGGCGACGCTCGGCAGTCGAGTTGTTCGTAGAATTTTGCGCGTCGCTGATCGCAGACGAAGGCGAAGGAGTTTGCATGCCGAGGCCTTATCGCGGAAAGTGACGCGTGCCAAAACTTGAAACACGTGTCTTGCGCGACTAATACAGTAGCTGCAGCAGAAGGAATTTCGCCGCTCATGGCCACTCAGACCGAAACCGAGACCGCGACCAAGCTCAACCTGACTCCGCCCGAGCCGATCCCGACCGTCGATGTCGAAAAGGCCGTCGGGCTGGTTCCGGTCGATGACGAGAAGAAGAGCGAGCTGGACACCAAGGTCGATGGCTTCATCGACGAACTGGTGGCGCATGACGCGAAGTCCCCCGAATTCAGCAAGCGGGTCGACGAAATCTCCAACATGGGCCGCAAGGAAATCATGGCGGCGTCGAGCATGTCGAACCGCTTCCTCGATCGCCCGGTGCGCGCGATGGATCGCGACCAGGGCGTGGGCGCCAACCTCGCCGAACTGCGCACGACGGTGGAGGAACTCGACCCTGCGAAGCGCGGCAAGAGCGGGATCCTGTCCAAGCTGCCATGGGGCAACAGCCTGAAGAGCTATTTCCGCAGCTACCAGAGTGCGCAGAGCCATATCCAGGCGATCCTCGACAAGCTGCATTCGGGCCGCACCGAATTGCAGAAGGATAACGCGGCGATCGACGTGGAGCGCCAGCACTTGTGGGAAGCCATGGGCAAGCTGGAACAGATGGTCCACATCTCCAAGACGCTCGACGCGAAGCTTGAGGAGAAAGCCAACGAACTTGACGCGACCGACCCGGAAAAAGCCAAGGCGATTCGCGAGACTGCGCTGTTCTATGTCCGCCAGCGCACGCAGGATTTGCTGACCCAGATGGCCGTATCGGTGCAGGGCTACCTCGCGCTCGACCTGGTCAAGAAGAACAACGTGGAACTGGTGAAGGGCGTCGATCGCGCCAGCACCACCACCGTTTCCGCGCTGCGCACGGCGGTGACCGTTGCCGAGGCGATGACCAACCAGCGGCTGGTGCTGAAGCAGATCACTGCCCTGAACGACACCACGGCGGGAATCATCGATTCCACCGGCAAGCTGCTGCGCGAACAGACGGGCAAGATCCACGAACAGGCCGCGTCGAGCACGATCCCGATGCAGACGCTGCAGAACGCGTTCCAGAACATCTACGCGACGATGGACGAGGTCGATACGTTCAAGCTGAAGGCGCTCGACACGATGAAGCAGACGGTCGACACGCTTTCCACCGAGGTCGAAAAGTCGAAGGAATACATCGCGCGGGCCGAAAGCCAGGCGCAGGCGCAGGCCCAGCTCGACGCCTCCGAAGACTCGCTGCTCAAGCTGGAGGGCTAGGTGAACGACCTGACGCGCGAGAGCGACCGCATTATGCGCGATAGCCGCCAGCTGCTGGTCGAGAACCGCATCGGCGGGCGGCACAGGCGCGCGGTTTCGATCGGGCGCGAGAGCGCACAGGTGCGCAACCGCCATCGCCTGAAGAAACTGCGCAATATCGCCGTCGCGGCAGCCGCGATCTTCGCCTTTGCGACATTGGCGGGCATCGTGATCGACGGGATCGGCTTCACCGGCATTGTGCTGACCTTCTTCGCGCTGATTGCGGCGGCAGGCATCTTCTCGGTCTTCCCGCGCATATCGATTCCGCAGGCGGGCGATCTCAACAAGGGGACGCCGCGCCAGATGGTCGCCCGCACCGAACTGTGGCTGGAATCGCAACGCCCGGCGTTGCCCGCACCTGCCGTGGCGCTGGTCGACGATCTCGGCGTGAAGCTGGACCTGCTGGGCCAGCAACTCGAAACCGCGCCAGCCAGCCATGATTCGATCCGCGACATCCGCGAACTGGTGGGCGAGACGCTGCCCGAAATGGTTCAGAGCTATACCCGCGTGCCCGCCGCGATGCGTGGCGCAGAACATGCCGGGGCAACCGCCGACCAGCGACTGGTCGAAGGGCTCGGCAAGATCAGCGGCGAGATCGATTCGATCAATCGCAAGATCGCCGATGGCGCGCTCGACGATCTGGCCGTGCAGCATCGCTATCTCGGCTATCGCTATGGCGAAGGCCCTGGAGGGGACACCACGAGCGATAGCCCGCGCGAGGGCGCGCCCAGCTGATGCGTGTTCCCGTCCAACACAACCTGCCCAAGGAAGAGGTGCGACGTCGCCTGCGCGAACGCATGCCCGAACTGCCCGCACACATGCCGGGCGGTGCGGCGGACGTGACCACCGACTGGCCGGACGAGGATACGATGAAGCTCTCGGTCGGTGCGATGGGCCAGACCGTGCACACAACGGTCAGCATCGAGGACACGCAGGTCATCGTCGAACTCGACCTGCCGCCAATGCTTTCGTTCTTCAAACCGATCATCGCCGCGGCGGTGGCCGAGAAGGGTACGAAACTCCTGGCCCCGCCCAAGGGCAAAGACTGACTTGACATTTGTCACTCCGGGAACTTCGGCAGGCCTAAAGGATATAGAAGTCTTATCGCCGCCGATCGCATGGTGGCGCTGGGGGTAGTATTTTGGGCCGGACAAGGAACGCGCAAATGCCTGCAAGGTGCGATCATGCACCCACGCTGCGCGCACAATTGCGAGCAGCGACACACGCCGATCACGGCGCGCTCGACCATGCACTGGGGCGTCTCGATCTCGCGGATCGGCGCGATTACGTGCAGTTTCTGGATGCGCAGCTGACCGCCCGCCTAGGCGTGGAACAGTGGCTGTTCCAGCATTGCCCCTATGAATGGCTGCCGCCGTCGCAAGTCTCGCTGCTCCGGCGCGATCTCGAATGGCTCGGTCACACGGCCGGCGAAGCGAACACACCCGCCTTCGTAGCACCCGCGATCACGCCCGATGCGTGGCTTGGGGCGGCATGGGTTCTTGCGGGCTCCTCGCTCGGTAACAAGATGATGGAGCGAGAACTTGCGCCGCGTGTCGCCCCGAGCTGGCCGATGGCGTTCATCCGCGACGAGGCCATGCCACGCTATTTCAAGGCGCTGCGCCCCCTTCTGGAAAGCAGCCGGTCCAACCCGTCTGCAGAATGGACGGCACATGCGGTCTTCGGTCATTTCCTGACGATTTGCGAAAGGCACATGGCGGTCCGTGCATGACCGATCCTGCGTCCCACGTGGATCTCACCAGCTGCGATCGCGAACCCATCCATCAGCTTGGGCATATTCAGCCCTTCGGCGCGATGCTGGTGGCTTCGACCGACAACCTGGTGGCGCATTTCTCGCAGAATGCGGGCGAGTTTCTCCGCATCGGCGGTATCGCACAAGGCGCCCGACTGGACGATCTGCTTCCCCCTGACACATTGCAGGCAATGCAGGGCGCCGCGATGCGCCTGGTGGAATCGGACGAGACCGAGCGGTTATTCGCGTTGGCGCTCGGCGACGATCCCACGAGGCGTTTCGACTGTTCCATCCACCGTAGCGCCGGGCAACTGGTGCTCGAATTCGAACAGCACGATCCCGCCGGGTTCGGCAATCACATCGCCTCGATCAGGCCGATGATGGCCGGGCTCGATGCGATTGAGAAAGTCGACGATCTGTGCTCGGCAGCTGCGCAGCGCCTGAAGGCCCTGCTCGAATTCGACCGGGTGATGGTCTACCGGTTCCACCCCGACGGCACGGGCGAAGTGATTGCCGAAGCACGCGAGCAAGCGGTCGATAGTTTTGCCGGCCTGAGATATCCCAAATCCGATATCCCGCAGCAGGCACGCGCATTATACCTGCGCAATCGCCTGCGGATCATTGCCGATGTGGCCGACACGCCCGTCCCAATCGTTCCGGGCAAGCAATTCGGCGGCGAACCGATCGACCTAAGCCTGTCAACGCTGCGCGCAGTATCGCCGATCCATATCGAATATCTGCGCAATATGGGTGTACGCGCTTCGTTGTCGATCTCGATCATCGTGCGCGGGCGCCTGTGGGGCCTGTTTGCGTGCCACCACTACCAGCCGCGTGCCTTGCCATTCTCGAACCGGACGGCGGCCGAAGTATTCTCGCAGATTTTCTCGCTCACGCTCGATCGCGCGCTGCACGATCAGGGTGCGGCGCGCAAAGCTCTCGGCCAGAACCTGCACGAACGCCTGATGACCCGGCTGGCTGGTGGTGCCTCGCTGCGCGACACGCTCTCGCAGGTCGGATCCACGATCGGCGATACGATCCCGCACGATGGCGCGAGCATTTATATCGACGGCGAATATGTCGCCTCCGGCCACGCACCGAGCGAGGAAGAGTTTCGCACGATCCTGCCCAGCCTCCAGGCGGGCCGTGCGGGACACATCCTCGCGACCAATGACCTTGCGGGCGAGATCGACGCTGCGAGCGAATTTGCATCGCGCGCCGCTGGGGCGCTGATCATCCCTGTTTCGCGGAGCCCGCGCGACTATTTCGTGCTTTGGCGGCGGGAGCTGAGGCAGGTCGTTACCTGGGCTGGCAATCCCGACAAGCCGGTGGAGAGCGAAGGGCGCATCTCCCCACGCAAGAGCTTTGCCGCCTGGCAGCAGACCGTCGAGGGCCGTAGCGCCGACTGGACGCAGCCCGAACTCGATCTGGCGGAAACCTTGCGGATCACCCTGCTCGAAGTGATCCTGCGACTGACCGACGCCGCCGCGCAGGATCGCAAGCGGGCGACCGAACAGCAGGACTTGCTGATCGCCGAACTCAATCACCGCGTGCGCAACATCCTGAACCTCATCAGGGGCCTGGTGAATCAGTCGCGCCACGAAACGGGTGATGCCGTTACGCTGACCAAGCTTATCGGTGGGCGCATCGGCGCGCTCGCTGCGGCACACGACAACCTGACGCGCGATCAATGGGGGCCGACCTCGCTCAAAAAGCTGATCGCTGATGAAGCCGAGGCCTACCTGGGTTCGAAAACCACTCGCCTGAATGTGGACGGGCGCGATGTCCTGGTGGTGCCGCAGGCGTACACCGTGCTCGCACTGGTCCTGCACGAGATGATTACCAACTCCGCCAAATATGGAAGTCTTTCCGACCAGTCGGGTGACCTCCTGATCACGCTGGATCGGCAGGCCAATGGCGATCTGGCGCTCGGCTGGCGGGAACGGGGTGGCCCGCCAGTGCAGGCGCCCGAGCGGCAGGGTTTCGGCACGACCATCATCGAGAAGTCCATCCCGCACGAATTGCAAGGCGAGGCCAATGTCGATTTTGCACTTGGCGGGCTGGAAGCTCGGTTCGTCGTTCCGGCCCGGTTCCTGCAAGATACGGAAAGCGATCACGAGATGACCAGCCACGTCGATCATGGCCAGGATGCAGGCGAGGAATCGCAGAGCGAACTTCCCCAGCGTGTACTGTTGATCGAGGACAACATGATCATTGCGCTCGATACTGAGGAAATGCTCCGCGAGCTTGGGGTCAAGGATGTCTTGGTGTCGGGCAGTGTCACGCAGGCTCTGCGGGCGATCGAAAAGGAAAGCCCGCAATTCGCGGTGCTCGATTTCAACCTCGGCGAGGAATCGAGCGAGCCCGTGGCGCGAGAGCTCACCCGGCGGGGCGTGCCCTTCGTTCTCGCGACGGGCTACAGCGCCAAGGAAATCAAGTTCGAGGAGCTTGGTGCGCGCTCGATCCTGAAAAAACCGTACGACAAGTCCGATCTGGCCAAGGCGCTGGCCTAGCGTAACAGCGCCGTACTCGAGCCGACTTCACGACCGTTCGAAATAGCGCTGCTGATAATAGAAAGTCGCCGGCACGGGATTGCCTGCCGCATCGCGCGCAGGCTCGAACCGGATTCGGTCGTAGGATAGCTCGCAGACCTTGGCATCGGTATTCGGGAAGCCGCTCGATCGCGAAACGCGGCAGCTCGTCACCCGGCCTTGCGCCGAAACATCGAGAATTACGATAGTGCTCGTACCCACCCGCGCCGCACGGCCTCCCGCAGGGATTTCGAACAGGGACACATCGCTGATCGAGCGGGTGAGCCGGGGTTGCACCGCGACACCTCCACCGCCCGAGCCCTGTCCGTCCTCGCCCGCACCCGTTCCGTCGCCCGAACCGGAGGCCCCGGTGCCGTCGCCGGCCTCTGCAGCGCCCGACTGGTTCTCGTTACCGGTCGAGGCTGTGCGGGGGGCAGCTTCGCGGTCGGGCATAGGGATCGGCGATTGCGGCGCAGATACCGCGCGCGCCTGCGCGCGTTCGCCCGGATCGCCTTCGTCGCCTGCCTCATCCTCTGCCTGACCGGGCGGATCGGGTGGGGCCGCAGGTTCTGGCACCGTCTCCACATCGAAGGTGGACATCTGCTCGCCCAGTGCGCGTGAGACCATGTCGGGCGCGAAAGCCTGGATCAGGGCGTAGAACAGCACGACGTGCAGCAGGACGATCCCACCGAGGACTGGCAGGCTAGGCCTGTGGCCAGTGGCCGAGAATCCCTGCGTGTAGTCCTCCATGCCGGTAAAACTCGGGCCGTGCAGTCACGGTTCCTGAGGCCCTGAAACGAAAAACGGCGACCTCCCGAAGGAGGCCGCCGCCTTTTTTCATACCGTTGGTCGGGCAGAGCCAGACCTCCCGGGATTAGAAGCCCCAGATCAGCGAGGCGGTGATCGCACGGGGCGGGCCGATGTTCACATAATCGCCGGTCGTGGCGATGTCGTAACCGCGCGTCCCGCCGACGTAGAGTTCGTCGAAGAGGTTGGTGACATTGACCTGGAAATAGGCCTTGTCGAGGTCTTCGTCGAAATAGCCCAGGTTCACGCGGACGTCGGCGTCTGCAGTGGTGTAAGCCGGCAGCGAGACGGTGTTGACGTCGTTCAGCCAGCGTTCGCCGGTGCGCTTCACCTGGAAGCCGATCTCGACCGGGCCAAGGTTGCCCTGAGCGCGTGCGCCGACGGTGTATTCCGGTGCGCCCGCTTCACGCATGCCAGCGGTGGTGAAGTAGCCGAAGCCACCCTGATCGTAGCAGAAGCCGTCAGCCACGTCGTCCGGATCGCAAGAGGTGCCTGCAATCACGTCGTTCTTGATGTCCGACACGAGGTAGGAACCCCAGGCGTAGATCGACAGTGCCCGGATCGGCTGCCACGCGATGCTGCCGTCGACGCCGTACTTGTTGACCTTGCCGAGGTTGACGTAGGTCGAAGTCTGCGTGACCTCGTCATAGCTCTCGCGCAGGCGGTTCTGGTACTGGTTGAACCAGCCCGAAAGCTGCGCCTGAACCGTACCGGACTGGAAGCGAAGGCCCGCGTCGAACGAGTCCGACGTTTCTGCGATCGGTGCCACACCGGTGAAGATCGAGCCGTACAGGGCATCGGTCCCCGGAACCGACAGGTTCATCGCGTAGCTGGCGAACACGCTGAAAGCCGGGGTGAAGTTGTAGGTCAGGCCCACGTTCGGCAGCAGCTTGTCGTACTTGTAGTCGGCCGAAGTCGGCGCGACGGTGCCCGGGTTCGCAGCAACATAAGCAGCAATAGCGGCATCGCCGTTGATGCAGTTGACATTGCCGGTGCCGTCGGTGGTGACGCAGTACTGATCGAGATCACGCGAGAAGAACGGCGCGCGAAGACCCAGCGTTGCGACGAGATCGCCGAACTCACCGCGATACTCGGCAGAAACCTGGTGCAGCGTCGCGAACGACTTGCGGTTGCGCTTCTGCGGAGCGACGCCATTGGCATCGAGCAGCGGATTGTTGATCGCGAACACGTCGACAGGCTCTGCGTTCGTCAGCAGGGCACCGGCAGTACCGGTCTGACGGTGACGTGCACGGTCGAACGTGTAAGCAAGGCGAACGCGCTGCGTGTCGCTGATGTCGTAGATCAGGTTCGTGATCAGGCCGTAACGACGGGTCTGGGTCTGGCTGGGCGACGAGATCGTCACGTAGTCCAGCGTATCGCCGTCATTGTTCAGGTCGACACCGCCGAAGTAGTAGTACTGGGTCGGGCGGGTCGCACGCTGCGGGTTGCGCGGATCGGTGAGATAGGCGCCCCCGGTAAAGCCATCAGCCGACAGACCTTCGAAACCGATCGAGGTGCCGCCGCCATTCGCCTTCACATACTGGAAGCTCGGATCGACCGTCAGCGTAAGCGCATCGGTGATCGTGAAGCGCGACGTACCGCGGATGTTGCCGGTGTTGGACGGGTTGTAGCGACGTTCGAACGGCTGACCGCACGAATTGTAGCCATCCTGTACGCCAGTGGTGCCGATGACGACAGTACACGGGGTGCCGTCATAAAGTTCGTAGAAGCGATCTTCCGGATCCTGGATCGAATAACCGGGCGCGCCGCCGAAGAAGGCCGGCGAACCGTTGAAGTTGTTACGGTTCTGGTTGTAGTGGCCGGCCACCGCGATGAAATCGCCGTTGTCGCCCAGCGGCTGGAAGATCTTGGCATTGTACTGCTGCTTGTCGACGCCGCCGTAGTTCGAGAAGACCGAGTCGTTCTCGGTACGCGAAGCAGTGACGTATGCACGAAGGCCACCGGACGTCAGGTTACCCGTTTCGACCTTCACGAAGCCGCGGTACATCGGGCGGTCGCCCGGATTGCCGCGTGCGATGATGTTGCCGTAGGTCAGGCTGGTCATGACACCGAATTCTTCGTCCGGGGTCTTCGAACGAATGTTGATCGTGCCACCGGCAGCAGCCGCAGTCGGGCTATCGACGTCGGTCGAACCCAGGCTCACGGTCGCGTACTCGATGATTTCGGGATCGAGCATCTGGTTGGTGTAGAGCGCGTAGTTGCCCGAATCGTTCAACGGAACACCGTCGAAAGTTTGCGAAATGCGATCCGACGAGAAGCCGCGGATCGAGAACGTGCCGCCGAGCGAACCGAAGGGATCGTCGTTCTGGAAGCTGACGCCCGGAACCAGGTTCAGAGTGTCGTTGATCGTCTGGCCCGGGGCCTGACGCTGGATCAGTTCCGAACCGATCTGCACCTTCGCCTTGGGCGAATCGGGGATTTCAACGCCCGCCACGTCGGTCGTCCTGGTGCCGGTGACGACGAGTACGTTCTCTTCGTCGAAATCGACCGAACCGGTCGACTGAGCGTAGGCCGGTGCGGCGCCCGCTGCGGCAGTGAGGCCGACAACACTGGTTGCCAGCAGATACTTGAGCTTCATGAAATAACCCCTTTGAGGACGTTATTGGAGAGGGATAAGGATATCAGTGGGCCGACCCCCTAGGCCGGTCGAGGGCGCCTAACGCTGCATTTGTTACAGCAATGTTACAGTCTTTTCGTCCCAGACGCCCCCCGGCCCAGACGCTCCTGAAAGCCGCAGAAAAGTAGGCCAAAAGGGGTGTTGCCGCAGTGCAACATGCGCAATATTATTATAAACGTAACAGTGTGACGGTCGGTGTCACAGACGATCACGCCAGTTTGATCTCGCGCAGGCGCTGCATCAGGAAGTCATGCGCGAGGATCGGCTCCGGCGCATGGTCCTGCTCACCTTCGGCGATGCAAGATTCGAGCGGCGCGATCTCGAAATCGGGCCGGAAATGCAGGAAGAACGGCATCGAATAGCGCGTACGCCGAATCGCCTCGCCACGCGGATTGACCACCCGGTGCGTGGTGGAGCGCAAGCGGCCATTGGTGAGCCGTTCCAGCATGTCTCCGATGTTCACGGCCAGCGCGCCCGGCGGCGGGCTGACGGCGAGCCACTCGCCCTTCCTGGTCAGCAGCTCCAGCCCAGCTTCCTCTGCGCCCAGCAGCAGCGTGATCGCATTGATATCGCCATGTGCAGCAGCGCGGATCGCGCCGTCGGGCGCATCGTCGGGCAGTGGCGGATAGCGCAGCAGGCGCAGCACCGAGTTGCCGTCCTCGATCGTCGAATCGAAGAAATTCGCATCCTCGCCCAAGTGAATCGCGATGGCCGAGAGGATACGGCGCCCGGTCGTCTCGAAGGCGAGGAAGAGTTCGCGCATCGTCGCCTCGAACTCGGGAACTTCGGCAGGCCAGACATTGGGCTCCATGAACTTCGCGAGGTCATGGTCCGGCGCAAGGTCGCGCCCGACATGCCAAAACTCCTTGAGGTCGAACACCTCGGCATCCTTGGCCTGTTCCTGCCCGAACGGGGTATAGCCGCGCGCACCGGCAATGCCTTCGATCTTGTACGCCCGCTTGGTCTCGTCGGGCAGCGCAAAAAACGCCTCGCTCGCCGCCTGTGCGCGCGCCACGAGTTCGTCCGGGATGCCGTGATCGCGCACGATCCCGAAGCCGAATTCGGCGAAGCTCTCTCCCAGCTCGACCGCAATTTCGGAGAGCGGACGTTCTAGCGAAACAGAAGCAATATCGGACATCAGGTAATCTCTCAGGCGGGCAGGAAGAGCCCGGCGAGCGCCGCGCTCATCAGGTTGGCAAGCGACCCGGCCAGCAGCGCGTGCAGGCCCAGCCGGGCGATAACGGGGCGCTGGTTGGGGGCAAGGCCGCCAGTGACCGCCATCTGGATGGCGATCGAGCTGAAATTGGCGAAACCGCACAGGGCGAAAGTGATGATCGCACGCGAACGCTCGGAGATGGCCCCGGCTTCGATCTGGCCAAGCTCGATAAAGGCGACGAATTCGTTGAGCACGATCTTGGTTCCGAACAGGCCACCGGCAAAGCGCGCCTCTTCCCAAGGGATGCCGATCAGAAACATGATCGGGGCGAACAGCGAACCCAGAAGTTTCTGGAAACTGAGATCGAGCAGCCATGCGGTTATATCCGCGCGGAACGGGGTTCCGAACGTCTCGGCCACCTGTACCACGCCTGCGCCCAACCCGCCAAGGATACCATTGGCCAGCGCCACCAGAGCGACGAAAGCCAGCACCATCGCGCCCACGGCCACCGCCAGCTTCACACCGGTCTGCGCGCCCTGTGCCGCAGCTTCGATGACGTTGGCGGGGCGTTCGCCCTCTTCGAAGGTCTCGGCCATTTCGACTTCGTGGGCATGCTCGCGCTCGGTAATGGCGGCGGGGCCTTCGGCGCTGATGCGGCCGCGCGGCAGGGCCAGCTCGCCCTCCGCTTCAGGCGAGGCTTCCTCGACATCGGGCATGATGATCTTCGCCATCAGGATGCCGCCCGGGGCGGACATGAAGGCAGCGGCAAGCAGGAACGGAAGATATTCGCTCCCCAGCAGGCCAGCATAGGCGGCCAGGATCGTGCCAGCGACGCCCGCCATGCCCACAGTCATCAGCGTGAACAGGCGACTGGGGGCCAGCGCGGCCAGATAGGGGCGGACCACCAGTGGGCTTTCCGACTGGCCGACGAAGATATTCGCCGCGGAACCCAGTGCTTCGACCTTGCTCACGCCCGTGATCGCTCCGATCGCCCCGCCAAGCCAGCGCACGATCAGCTGCATGAGCCCGACGTGATACAGGATCGATACCAGCGCGGCGAAGAACACGATCACCGGCAGCGCGCCCAGTGCGAAGGTGTTCGCCAGCGGGTTGTCCGCACCGAACAGGAATTCGGTACCGGCATTGGCATAGGATAGCAGCGCGGCGACTCCGTTGCTCATCTCGCGGATCACCATCCGCCCGCCCGATGTGCGCAACACCAGGAAGGCCAGCAGGGCCTGCAATGCGAACGCGGACAGCACCACCCGCAGGCGGATCTGGCGCTTGGCGTTGGAAAGCAGGAAGGCGACGGCGAGGATCGCGACGATCCCCAGCAGGCTGGCGAGTACGGGTGGCATAAGGGCTTTCGAATAGTCCTCGGGTACGACCCATGCCCCTTCGCTGTTTCGCGGGGGATAGTCAATTCGCGCAAGGGCGATCCGGTTCCCGCTCTCTCTTTCCTTTTCGCTCAGTCGATCTTAAGCGCTTGGCGATGGAATCGACCAGCCCAGCTTCGCCACAAGGCCTGCCCCGCCCCCTGTTCGTCTATGCACTGCTGTATGGCGGGATGACCGTGCTGGCAGGGGTCCTGGGCTTCAAGCAGATCGCATTGCCGCTGGGCTTAACCACGCTGGCGGTGGAGGCAGGCATTTTCGCCTTCCTGATGCTGGTGGCGATATCGAGCGCTATCGCACAGCTTTACGGACGCGCGGTGGCAAACAAGCTGGTGCTGTGGGGCTTTGCCCCGCTGGGCCTCTCGATCCTGCTGATCTGGGTTGTCCTGAGCCTGCCGCCCAGCCCGGCGATGAGCGCTGACAACCTGGCCGCCTTCGAAACCGTGCTGGGGCAGGTGGACCGGATCATGATTGCCGGGCCGATCGCTTACGGCGTTTCGCTGCTGCTGAATGTCTGGCTGTTCGAACGGCTGCGCGGCTCCGGGGAGGGTGCCGAAAACGGGAGGGGCCTGTGGATGATGCTGCGCGGCGGGCTCGCCTCGGCCATCAGCCAGGTGGTCGACACGGTGATCTTCATCACGGTGGCTTTCTACGGCGTGTTCCCGATCGGCTCGCTGCTGGTGGGCCAGGCGCTCGCCAAGGTGGTGCTGAGCTTCCTGCTGGTCCCGATCATTATCTGGTTGCTGGTGCGGCTGGCTGGAACGGGCCGCACGCAGCTCACCGCGGACTGACCGTTCGGCAGATCAGGAGCTGAGCGCTTCGACGAAGTCGGCGCGCCACTGCTCGACATTGGCCGTTTTCACCACTTCGTTGAGCTTCTCCCAGCGCGCCTTGCGCTCGTCGAGCGGCATGTCGAGCGCCTCCCGAATGGCCTCGCTGGTCTGCTCCAGGCTGTAGGGATTGATCAGCAGTGCATCGGTCAGCTGTTCTGCCGCGCCCGCGAAGCGCGACAGCACTAGTACGCCGGGGTCTTCCGGGTCCTGCGCAGCGATATATTCCTTGGCAACCAGGTTCATCCCGTCGCGCAGGGGCGTCACCAGCCCGACATGGGCGGAGCGGTAGATTCCGAACAGTTCGCGCCGCGGGTACCCCTTGTTGACGTAGCGGATGGGGACCATGTCGACTTCCGATCGCGCGCCGTTGATCTGCCCCGCCTTCTGTTCAAGCGTACTGCGGATCCGCTGGTAACTGCCGACATCCTGCCGTGAAGGCGGCGCGATCTGGACATAAAGCGTCTGCTTCACCCGCTCCGGATAGGTATCGAAGAAGCGACCGACCGCATCGAACCGCTCGGGCAGGCCCTTCGAATAGTCCAGCCGGTCGACCCCGATGATAACCTTGCGGTGGCGCGAGCTGGAGCGCATGCGCTGCTCCGCCTGCCGCGCGTCTCCGTTCTGCCCGCCTTCGAGAAATTCGTCGTAGTCGAGCCCGATCGGGAAGGCCGCGACCTTTACCGAGCGGCCATCGTAAGTGACCGTGCCATCCTCGCCTATCTCGGCCTGCAATTCCTTGCGACAATAGCCGAGGAAGCTGTCGACCGATTCGGTGTCCTGGAAGCCGATCAGGTCATAGGCGAGCATGGTCGTCACCAACCGCTCGTGGAACGGCAGGGCGACCAAGAGGTTGCGCGGCGGCCAAGGGATATGGAGGAAGAACCCGATCCGGTTCTTGTTGCCGCGCGTACGCAACCGGTCGGCCAGCGGGATCAGGTGGTAATCGTGGACCCACACCATGTCCTCGGGCTCGATCAGCGGGCCAAGGCTGTCCGCGAAGCGCTGGTTGACCCGCTCGTATCCCTTGCCGAATCCCGTCTCGTACTCGGCAAGGTCGATCCGGTAGTGGAACAGCGGCCACAGCGTGCGGTTGGCATAGCCGTTGTAATATTCCTCCACATCCTGCTGCTCCAGGTCGATCGTGGCAGTGGTGACCCCCTGGTTCTTCTGCATATGGAGATCGCCGGAGAATTCCGCGGTTTCCTTACCCGACCAGCCGAACCAGAGTCCGCGCCGTTCCTTGAGCGCAGAGCCAAGCGCAACGGCAAGTCCGCCCTGCGCCCCTGCCGCACCCCGCGCCTTGGGAACGGAAACGCGATTTGAAACGACGATCAGGCGGCTCAACGGATAACACTCCATGGTTTGGACAACAGCGTGGCGCAGTTGATGATACCCACCAAAGAGTACGTCTGGGGGAAGTTGCCCCAGAGTTCACCATTGTTAAAATCGAGATCTTCGGACAGGAGCCCCGACCGCGTCCGGTGCGACAGCATCGTTTCGAACAGCGCGCGCGCCTCTTCCTCGCGACCTGCCAGATGGAGCGCTTCCATCAGCCAGAAGGTGCAGATGTTGAAGGCGGTCTCCGGCAGGCCGAAATCGTCTTCCGCATCGTAGCGGAGCATGTGCTCGCCGCGCCTCAACCCCTTCTCGATCGCGGCAAAGGTCTTTTGAAAGCGCTCGTCCTCAGGCTGGAGGAAGCCGAGGTCGATCATCTGGAGCAGGCTGGCGTCGAGGTGGCTACCTCCCAGCGCAGAGGCATAGTGCTGGCCTTCCTCGTTCCACGCCTGCTCTTCGATCTTGGTGCGGATCGTGGCTGCGCGGTCCCGCCAGAAGTCCGCTTTTTCAGCCATGCCCAGCCGCTGCGCGACGGTCGCTATGCGCCCGCATGCGGCCCAGCTCATCAGCACCGAATAGGTGTGCACCTCCTGCCGGGTGCGGAATTCCCACAGGCCCGCATCGGGCTGGTCGTGCATCTTCCACGCCATCTCGCCGACCTGTTCAAGGCTGTCGAAATCCGCCTCCCCCGCCATCCGATAGAGCCGCTGGTCGAAGAAGGCCTGCACGGTCGGCAAAACAATCTGGCCATAGGCATCGTGCTGCACCTGGCTGAAAGCGGCATTGCCTTTGCGCACGGGGCCCATGCCGCGATAGCCGGCAAGGTGATCGGCAAAGCTTTCCGTCAGTTCCGGCTCGCCCATCACCGAATAGAGCGGCTGCACGGCGCCGCCCTTGGCATTGTCGACGATATTGCGCAGGTACGCGAGGTACTTTTCCAGCACGTCGAGCGCGCCCAGCCGGTTCAATGCCTGCACGGTGTAATAGGCGTCCCTGATCCAGCAGTAGCGATAGTCCCAGTTGCGCTCGCTTCCCGGCGCCTCGGGGATCGAGGTGGTCAGTGCAGCGACGATCGCGCCGGTTTCCTCGTGCTGACAGATCTTGAGCGTAATCGCAGCGCGGATCACCGCCTCCTGCCACTCCATCACCGTGGCAAGGCCGCGCACCCAGTGGCGCCAGTAATGGTCGGTCAGCTCCAGCATCATGTCGAGTTCGTGCCCGACATTGCTGCTGAAAGGCTCATCCGGGCCGAGGAAGAAGTGCAGGTCGTTCTCGACCCGGAAAGTGCGCTTTTCGAGCACGTAGCCGACCGGCGCATCGGTGGTCAGCCGCAGCGCCTGCGGGCCGACGAGGTAGCGAATATGGTTGGTGCCATTGGTCGTTTCGGCCACCGCCTCGCCGTAGTTTTTCATCGGCGACAGGTTGACGGTAATGCGCGGCGTGCCCGCCACCGGCCTGACGATCCGCACGAATGCGACCGGGCGATACATCCGGCCCGAGCGGCGGAAACGGGGCGCGAAGTCGATGATTTCAACCGCGCTGCCATCCGTCGCCTCCAGCCGCGTCTTCAGGATCGGCGTGTTGCGCTGGTAGCTTTGCGTGGCGTGGGAGAAATCCTCCAGTTCGATCCGCCACACGCCTTCACGCTGGTTGTCGCCGTTCATGAGCGAGCAGAACACCGGATCGCCATCCACCCGCGGCACACAGCCCCAAACCAGCCCACCGGTCTCGTCGATCAGCCCCGTTACCTGGCAATTGCCGACCGGCCATAATTCAAGTGAGCTCTGGGGTATTTGGGTCATTCCAGCTCCAGCCAATGATGTACTGCTGTCACGTCGAACAATCCGAAGCGCGCTTTCGTTTCCCGCGGATCGCCAACCAGGACGCCGAAGCCGCCAAGGTCGGCGGCTGCAGCAAAGCCATCCTCGTCGGTCAGGTCGTCACCGACGAAAACGGGCGTTGCACCGGCAAATGGCGGCTGGGCCATGATGTGCCGCACGCCATCGCCCTTGTTCGCGTCGGTCGTGGTCAGCTCTGCGAGCATCTTGCCTTCGCGCAGGTAGAGGCCGTGGGTACGCGCGAGGTCTTGCGCGAATGCGAGGATGGCTTCTGCCTGGTCCGGGCACTCGCGGTAATGTATGCCCACGCCGAGGGATTTCTCCTCGATATGCAGGCCCTTTGTCCGTCCTGCAAAATCGCGCGCTGCGTCCAGTACAGCGGGACTTATGCGCGGGACCTCCTGCTCGGCAACGCTAACCCCATCGGGACTGGCGATCTCCGCGCCGTGCGAACCGCTCACGACAACACGGCACTCGGGCAGGTGCTTGCGCAGATCGGCGATAAAGCGCCCGGTCACAATCGCCAGCCGCTGGTCGAGGCCCACCGCCTTGCGTTCCAGAGCGCCTGGCAGGTACGCGGGCACCCTGATCCCGTCGGGCGTACCCGCCAGGTTCACCAACGTACCGTCGAAATCGAGGAACAGCGCGACTTTTCCGAGATCGCCAAGTGGCGGTGGCGGATCGAGAGAAGCGGCAGCCATGGGCCGAGCCATAGGCGCATGTTGCGGTGCAACGCAAACGCCATGCGTCAGCGCTAGTCGATCTGCTCCACCATCGCGATGCGCGCCTTCTTGAGCGCATCGGCCTTGAGCTGGTGCACGCGTGGCACGCTGACGCCCAGCACGGCGGCAATCTCGTTGAGGTTCAGCTCCTCGATGAAATACAGCTTTAGCACCAGTTGCAGCCGTTCCGGCAAGGCGCCGATTGCATCGGCCAGGACGGAACTGTCTTCGCTGGCGAGCAGACTCTGCTCGGGGTCCGGTCGATTATCGCTGAAGGCGGAATCGCTGTCCGAATAGCACTCCTCGATCGAGGTCGAGCTGGTCGATGCAGCAAACCGCATGGCCTCATAGCGGTCGAGCGGCAGCTCCATCGCCCTCGCCATTTCGGCAGGCGTCGGCGCGCGGCCCAGCTCGGTACGAAGGTCCTGCTCGGCCGTATCGCGCTTGCGGGTCCAGCTTGCCGCGCTGCGCGGACGATGCGACTGGCCGCGCAACAGGTCTACCATCGCGCCGCGCACGCGCATCTTGGCGTAGGCGGCAAAGCCGTCATCGCTGGGCCGGTCGTGCCGCTGCGCCGCTTCAGTCAGCGCCATCATGCCCGCCTGCATCAGGTCGTCGACATCGATCGTCGCGCTGCCATGCCCCTCGTAATACCACGCGAGCTTGCGCACGAGCGGGAGGAATTGCGCCACCTTCTGCTGGACGCTGGAGCCGTAGGCCTGCTTGACGTTGAAGGAGGATTGGTCGTGCTTCATGCTGCCAGCGCCTCCTGCTCATACATGTCGGAATCGTGGGCAGGCGGTGGCAGTTGCGGTGTCTGCTGGTGCGCGACCTGCTCTGCCTCGTCGCCGATCACCGACACGACCTCTATCGGCTGTGCCGCAGGCAGTTCGTTGATCGAGAGGACCAGCACGTTGGGCGCACGCAGCTTGAGCAATCCGGCGAGCGCACGGCGCGCGCGCGGCTGCACGACCAGTGCAGGCGTCAGCGCGCCTTGCGGCCTCTCGCGCAGCAGGGCGGCGATACGTTCCCCGATGGAGCGCGCCAGGTCGGGTTCGATCACGATCTCGCCCGTGGTCGGGTCCTGCATCCCGCCAACCACCATTTCTTCCAGTTGCGCGGCCAGCGTGATGACCGGCAAGCGCTGGTCCGGCCCGCAAATCTGGCCCACCAGCAAGGTACCGAGATCGGTCCGCATCAGTTCCACGATCTGGCCAACGTCGGCCGTGCGCTGCGCCGCCTGCGACAGGCTGGAGAAGACACGCACCGAATGGGTCAGCGAAATGCCGTCGGCCAGCAGCGCCTTCAGGACGGCGGTGATCGCGGCGAGCGAGAGAGGCTGCGGCGTGATCGTTTCGATCAGTTGCGAATGGCGTTCGCGCAGCAGGTCGAGCAGTTCGCGCACCTGATCCGGGCCCAGCAGCTCGGCCGCGCGGCCTGCCAGCAACTGGTGGACCTGCGTGGCGATGACAC
>NZ_CAXQBM010000079.1:0-36520 GCF_964222115.1 Alteriqipengyuania sp. | reverse complement strand
CCGATCTGTGGGGTTGGCCGGGCGGGGGTGTGGGCAGGGGCAGAACCGGCGGCCCAACCTCTCCTCAATCGACATGTCGCCTCCCGCCGGATAACGAGCACCAATGCCCGAACTTCCCGAGGTCGAGACCACCGTGCGCGGACTCGCTCTTCATCTCGAAAGCCGGATCATCACTTCGGTCCGCATCGCGCGGCCCGACATGCGCCGCCCCTTTCCCGACGGGCTCGGGCAGGCATTGGTCGGCGCGCGGGTGACAGGGCTCGGGCGGAGGGCCAAGTTCGGCCTGCTCCATACGGACCGCGACCAGACACTCATTTTCCATCTCGGCATGAGCGGGCGCTGGCGGATCGATCCCGAAACGCCGGACAAGCACGACCACCTGACGATCGAGACCGAAGCGAATCGATTCGCATTGAACGACCCGCGCCGATTCGGCTGGGTCGATCTGGTCGATACAGACGATCTCGATTCCTGGCCGAGTTTCGCGCAGATGGGGCCGGAGCCACTCGGGCCGGACCTGACGCCAGCTTTTCTCAAGGGAGCGCTCGCGGGCCGCAAACAGGCGATCAAGCTGCTGCTGCTCGACCAGCGGATCGTCGCTGGGCTTGGCAACATTTATGTCTGCGAGGCGCTGTGGCGCGCAGGGATCAGCCCGAAACGCGCAGGAGGACGAATTTCGCTCGCGTCGCTCGAACGGCTGGTTACCGCGATCCGCGAGGTGCTGACCGAGTCGATCCGCGATGGCGGGTCGAGCCTGCGCGACTATGCGCGCCCAGATGGGGAGCTCGGCTATTTCGCAACGCGCTTCCACGCCTATGGCCGGACGGGGGAGCAATGCCATCGCGACGACGGCGGCACGATCAGGCGATTCGAGCAGGGCGGGCGCAGCACATGGTATTGCCCGGTATGCCAGCGCTAGCGCATGTGCCAAATTCCTTGACGCAACACGCGCTGGCCCTTATGTGCGCCGCCTTCCGGCGAGAAATCGCCGCTCCCAGGATTAGCAACGAGACATGCGGCCGCGCACTTCGCGGCCCTGAACAAGGACGACAATGGCCAATACGCCGCAAGCCCGCAAACGCATCCGCCGCAACGCGCGCCGCGCCGAGATCAACGGTTCGCGCATGAGCCGCATCCGCACCTTCGTGAAGAAGGTCGAAGTCGCCATCGAAGGCGGTGACAAGGAAGCCGCCCAGAACGCGCTGCGCGACGCACAGCCTGAACTTGCCCGCGGGGTGGCTCGTGGAGTTCTCCACAAGAACACTGCTTCGCGCAAGATGAGCCGCCTTTCGAAGCGGGTCGCGGCTCTCTAGCCTCTTCCAGAACACGAAATTCGACTGAATTTCAGGGGTCGTCGCCATGTGCGACGGCCCCTTTTGCGTTGTCGTATAACTGACGCATTAGGCATGCGATTCGGCCAAGGGAATCCGCCGATTCGAGAGGTGTGGAAAAGGCAAGTTTCAATCTTTACAGATAGTTGAACGAACGCCTGCCGCTTGCATGCTGTCAAACGTTTTATTTCATTTCCGCTACGATTTCTCCCCTTGCCGACTCGGCCCGGGACCTGCTTATTAACCCTCATCGCCGGCTAGGGGACTCTCCCGGCGGGACAATCGAAGATGGCTTTGTGGGCCCTGCCTGAATCCGCTCGCGAATCACGCGATTGCGGCGACCGGCCCGCTGTACTCATCGATCGTAACAAGGGGTACTCCGGAGGCGACCCGCGCTTCCGGAAACGGAGGTGTATTAGCAGATCATGGCACGGATTTCGGACACGAATGGCCCGGCACGCAGGCGGGCCAAGGGCGAAGGCGAAGACGATATGGAGCGCGTGGCGCTGACCGCCGATTGGGACGATATCAGTACCGGGCTGCGAAAAGATCTTGGCCATCAGCTTCACAGCCAGTGGATCAAGCCGATCCAGCTGGGCGAGTTCGACTCCGAGACCGGCACGCTCGCGCTCTACCTGCCGTCCGAATTCGCAGCCGAGTGGGTCCGCAAGCATTTTGCCGATCGCCTTTCGCTGGCGTGGAAAATCGCCCGGTCGGAAATCAAGACCGTGTCGGTCGAAGTCCATCCGAGCCGCAAGCGGATGGCCGACCTGTCGCTGGGCGATTCGCGGCGTCCGGCCAATGACGGGCCGGACCTGCGCATTGTTTCGGATGGTGGCTTCGGCGATCCGGGCTTCAGCTCGGTCGGTCTCGATGCGAGCCTGACCTTCGCGGCCTTCGTGACCGGCGATGCCAATGTGCTGGCCCGCAACGCGGCGCAGCGCATGGCCGCGAACGACAAGCCGCAGTTCTCGCCGCTCTACATCAAGGCGGCGACCGGACAGGGCAAGACGCACCTGCTGCACGCGATCGGGCACCAGTTCCTTGCCGCGCATCCACGTGCGCGCATCTTCTACTGCTCGGCCGAACGTTTCATGATCGAGTTCGTCCAGGCGCTGAAGCAGAACCGGATGATCGAGTTCAAGACGCGCCTGCGCGGGTTCGACCTGCTGCTGGTGGACGATCTGCAGTTCATCATCGGCAAGGCGAGCGCGCAGGAAGAACTGCTCTACACGATCGATCACCTGCTGTCCGAGGGCAAGCGGCTGGTCTTCGCTGCCGACCGCGCGCCGCAGGCGCTCGACTCGGTCGAACCGCGCCTGCTCAGCCGCCTGTCGATGGGTCTGGTGGCGGACATCCAGCCCGCCGATATGGAGCTGCGCCGTTCGATCCTCGAATCGAAGCTGCAGCGGTTCGCACCGCTGAGCGTGCCCGACGATGTGGTCGATTTCCTCGCCCGCACGATCACCCGCAACGTGCGCGAACTGGTCGGCGGCCTCAACAAACTGATCGCCTATGCCCAGCTGACCGGCCAGCCGGTTTCGCTCCAGCTGGCGGAAGAGCAGCTGACCGACATCCTCTCGGCCAATCGCCGCCGGATCACGATCGACGAAATCCAGCGCACCGTGTGCCAGTTCTACCGCATCGACCGGAGCGAGATGAGCAGCAAGCGCCGCACGCGTGCGGTGGTTCGCCCCCGCCAGGTCGCGATGTACCTCTCCAAGGTGCTGACCCCGCGCAGCTACCCGGAAATCGGGCGCAAGTTCGGCGGGCGCGACCACTCGACAGTGATCCATGCGGTCAAGCTGATCGAGGATCTGCGCACCCGCGACGCGGACATGGATGGCGACGTGCGCAGCCTGCTGCGCCAGCTGGAAAGCTGACCAGGGCCACAGCCAACCGACATGTTGTGAACCGCTAGTCGACAGGCCGATCCACAGGTCTGTCGACAGGTGGTGCACGCCCTGCCAACAGGCTTGTCCCATGGTCGACACGCCTTTACCCCTGCCCCAGCCCGATCTCCCCGCTGCACTGGGCGAGGCGCTGCTGCGCGGACTGCGCGACACATGCCCGCGGTGCGGAGAGGCACGGTTGTTCCGCAAATGGCTTAAGCCGGTCGAGACTTGCGCGCATTGCGGGCAGGACTGGTCGATCCAGCAAGCCGACGATTTTCCCGCCTATATCGGCATCTTCGTCACCGGCCACCTGCTCGCGCCCATCGTGATCGCGATGATCGGCACCTACGCGCTGTCTGCCTGGCTGACGCTGGCGATCATCCTGCCGGTCGCGGTCGTCATGCTGCTCGCCATGCTCCAGCCAGTGAAAGGCGGGGTCATCGCGATTCTCTGGTGGTTTGGAATCGGCGCCTTCGTGCAGGAGCGCAAAACCGCTTCGCCAGAAGCTGGGGACACGCAATGACCCTCCCTTCCGAACGCCTCGAACGCTTTGCGCGCCATATCGTGCTGCCCGAGGTCGGCGGCGCAGGGCAGGCAGCGCTGGCGTGCAGGCATGTCGCGCTGGTGGGCCTGGGCGGGATCGGCAGCCCCGCGCTGCAATATCTCGCGGGTGCAGGCGTGGGCCGCTTTACACTGGTGGACTCGGGCGATGTCGAGCTGTCCAACCTCCAGCGCCAGACGATCTACACCACGCGCGATATCGGCCATGCCAAGGCGGTCGCCGCGCGCCGCTGGCTCGCGAATTTCGACGGGGCGATCAGTGCGGATGTCTATGACAACCGGATCGACAGCGCGAATACCGCAAAGCTGATCGAAGGGGCGGACCTCGTCCTCGACGGGACGGACAATTTCGCCACTCGGCTCGCGGTATCGGACGCCTGCGTTGCCTCGGGCATCCCATTGCTCTCGGCAGCCGTGGGCCGGTTCCAGGGCCAGGTCGGCGCCTTTGCGGGGCACTTGGCGGACCAGCCTTGCTATCGCTGCTACGTGGGCGATGCCTTCGATGCGGACGATTGCGACACCTGCGCAGAGGACGGCGTGCTGGGCGCCATGGTCGGCTGGGTCGGCAGCTTCGCCGCGATGCAAGCTGTGCGGGTGCTGCTGGCGGGGGTAAGCACCTTCGGCGATCCGCAATGGGGCACCCTGCACCTGCTCGATGGGCTGGGCGCGGGGATGCGATCCTTCACCATCGCGAAGGATCCGGCATGCACCGGGTGCGGAGGCGCGGCCTAGAAGCTGGCTCCATCGACGAACTTGCGCGGCAGGCTTTCCCACAGCGCGGGGTCGAACATGCGCAGGTTCACCCCCATCCGGTCGTATGCAGGATCGACGGCGGTCCAGTGTGTCGTGCAACCGCAAGTCCCACAGTGCCACGTCGTCAGCATGCGGTCGCCCTGCTGGTAGCCCTTGGGCTCTCCTTCCACGGTGACGCGCGAGGGCGAGGAATAGTGCCACAGCCCCGCCGTGCGGCGGCATATCGAGCAGTTGCATTCGCTGACCTCGGTCGGTTCGTCGCGCAATGTCAGGCGGATTGCCCCGCAATGGCAGCTTCCCTCGTGCGCGCTCATCCCACCATTTCCTCCACCCATGCAGGCACCAGCTCGCCGGCGCGGCCCTGCCGCGACTCGTCGAACCAGTGCGATCCTTCGCTGCGTTCGAGGTTGAGTTCCAGCGTGCGCGCGCCATGCGCCGCCGCCTCGTTCACGAAGCCCGCTGCGGGATAAACCGCCCCGCTGGTACCGATCGAGACAAACAGGTCCGCTTTGGCCAGCGCCGCAAAGATGCGGTCCATCTGGTACGGGACTTCGCCGAACCAGACCACGTCGGGGCGCAGCGCAGGGGCACCGCAGGCACTACACGGGGGCGCATCGCTCAAAGGCTCCTCCCACGGGAATCTCTGCCCGCACGCACCGCATAAGGCGCTGCGCAGTGCCCCGTGCATATGCAGCACGCTCGAAGCCCCGGCCCGCTCGTGCAGGTCGTCGACATTCTGGGTGACGAGCAGCAACTCGTGCGGCCACTCACGCTCCAGCCGCGCCAGCGCCTCGTGCGCGGCATTGGGCTCGACCGTGGCAAGCGCTGCACGACGCGCATCGTAGAAGCCCTGCACCAGCGCCGGGTTGCGCGCGAAAGCCTCTGGCGTGGCAACATCCTCCACCCGGTGCTTTTCCCACAGGCCCCCGGCATCCCGGAACGTGTCGATCCCGCTTTCTGCGGAAATCCCCGCCCCTGTCAGGATGACGATGCTGCGAATGTCTGCCATGGCACGCATCAAACACTGACGAGGCGCAAGAGCAATGGCGGCAATCGGAATTATCGGGCGCGACGGGCGCATGGGCCAGGCGATCGCTGCGGCCATCGAGGCGAGCGAGCACAGCCTCTCAGGCGGCGCCGACAAGGGAGAGGATGTTGCCGGGCTGGCCGACCGCAGCGATGTGCTGATCGATTTCTCCGCGCCCTCCGCCCTCCAGTCCAACCTGCATGCCGCCATCGGTGCGGGCGTGCCGCTGCTGATCGGCACGACCGGGCTGGAGGATAATCATCACCGCGCGATCGACGATGCGGCACGGGCCGTCCCGATCCTGCAAACGGGCAATACCTCGCTCGGCGTGACGATGCTTGCCAGGCTGGTGCGAGAGGCCGCGGGTGCGCTGGGCGATGGCTGGGATATCGAGATCGTCGAGATGCACCACCGGGCGAAGGTCGATGCGCCATCGGGCACGGCACTGCTGCTGGGCGAGGCCGCAGCGGCAGGCCGTGGGGTCGAACTTTCCGACCATAGCCAGCGCGGGCGTGATGGCGTCACCGGTGCGCGCGAGGATGGCACCATCGGCTTCGCAAGCCTGCGCGGCGGCACGGTTGCGGGTGAGCACAGCGTAATCCTTGCAGGCCAGAACGAGCGGCTGGTCCTGTCGCATATTGCCGAGGATCGGGCGCTGTTCGCACGCGGTGCCCTGACCGGAGCGGCATGGCTGATCGGCCGCGAACCGGGGCGCTATACGATGGAGAACGTGCTGGGCCTATGACCCGCGACCAGATTTTCGAATTCTTCCGCCGCCTCGCGGAAACCGATCCGGCGCCCGAGACCGAGCTGGAATATGGCAATCCCTACCAACTGCTGGTGGCGGTCACGCTGAGCGCTCAGGCAACCGATGTCGGTGTGAACAAGGCAACGCGGGCGCTGTTCGCGAAGGTAGAGACCCCGCAGCAGATGCTCGATCTGGGAGAGGATGGGCTGAAGGATCACATCAAGACCATCGGCCTTTTCAATTCCAAGGCGAAGAACGTGATCGCGATGGCGCGCCTGCTGGTCGACGAGCATGGCGGCGAGGTCCCTCAAACACGTGAAGAGCTGGTCACCCTGCCCGGTGTGGGGCGCAAGACGGCCAATGTCGTGCTCAACTGCGCCTTCGGGCAGGAGACCTTCGCGGTCGACACGCATATCTTCCGCGTCGGCAACCGTACGGGCCTTGCCAAGGGCAAGACGCCCGAAGCGGTCGAGGCCAAGCTGGAAAAGCGCGTCCCCACCCCCTTCCGGCTCCATGCGCATCACTGGCTGATCCTGCACGGCCGTTATGTCTGCAAGGCGCGTACACCCGAGTGCTGGCGCTGCGATCTCGTGGACCTGTGCAGTTTCCGCAAGAAGGTGCTAGAACCGCCGCGAAGTCGGCAGAAGTCTCAAGGCCTTGAGGCATCGACAAAGGAGAGCGGCACATGAAACTTGCAGCGACCATCCTGTGCGGGATCGCCCTCGCCTCCTGCGCACCCATCGGCGATACCGAGCCGACCATCGGCACGGTCAAGAACTCGACCGAAGTGCGCGTGGCAGGCGAAGCGCGCCGGTGCCTCACCATCGGCGCGATCAGCCGCACGCGCGTGCGCAACGATCAGATCATCGACTTCGAGACCCGCAACGGCGAAGTCTATCGCAACAGGCTCGACGTTAAGTGCTCCGGCCTCAACGAGTTCGAAGGGTTCGCCTACAACACCCCGATCGGACAGCTGTGCGACGGCGAATCGATCATCGCGCTGGAAAGCGACGGCATCAACACCATGCGCGGGCCGAGCTGCCGCGTCGGGCCGTTCGTGCCGATCGAATATGTCGAGCATGTGGGCGACGCCCCGCCGATTATGGGCGAGTAATCGCACTGCGCGGACCGGCCTTTCAGTCGATCCGCGTGCGTTTCGACCATCCACCCTTGGGGGACGTCATTACTCGTCCAGCGTGCCCGCAAGCCGACGCCACTGAAACGTATCGGTATATTGCTGGAATGCCACGATCCGGTCGCCATCGATCGTGAAAACATGCACGAACTGGGCATTCAGAGGCTCGCCGCTTTCCCTGTGCGTGCCGGTATAGCGCCCTTCCGCCACCACGCGATTGCCTTGCACAGTGTAGCGTTCGGGCGTGGCCCTGAAGTCCGCATAGGCTGCACCGATCGGCCCGAACACGCCCGCCGCAACGCCCGCGACACCAATGTGGGGATTGGTTGCCTCGTATGGCCCGCCTTCGGCCTCGACCCATTCGACATCGTCGCCCAGCAGCGCGCCTATCGTCGCCATGTCGCCTTGCGCGAACGCATCGTATAATTTCTGGGCAGTCGCCTGCGGGCCCGTAATCTCGGCGCTATCGCCGGCAAGCGACGCGGCGGGTAGAGTGCCCGTCATCCCGATTGCCAGAACACCTAACGCCAGCAGGATTGCTGCTTTCCTCATCATTACTCCCCCTCATCAAACATCGTCCGCGCTGGCCAGTTCGGCCTTGTCGATCTCGCCCAGCATGGTCGCAGTCGCCACGGTCACCGTCGCATCGCCGGTGACGTTGGTGGCGGTGCGCATCATGTCCATGATCCGGTCGACGCCCGCGACGAAGGCGATGGTTTCCAGCGGCACGCCCACGGCGGTAAAGATCGCGCCCATCATCACCAGCCCGCCGCCCGGAATGCCCGCCGCGCCGATCGATCCGACCGTCGCCAGCAGGGCGATCATGCCGTAGTCGCCCCAGCTCAGGTCGACCCCGAAAATCTGCGCGCCGAACAGGGTCGCCAGCCCCAGGTACATCGCGGTGCCGTCCATGTTGATGGTCGAGCCGAGCGAGACGATGAAGCTGGAGGTCGGGCGGCTGACGCCCAGGTTGCGCTGGGTACAGCGCAAGGTCACGGGCAGCGTCGCGCTGGAGCTGGCGGTGGAATAGGCCACCGCTATCGCGTCGATCATTCCGCGGAAGAAGCCGATCACCGACACGCGCGAGAGCAGCAGTATAAAGATATACATCACGAAGATTATGAGCAGGCAGCCGCCATAGTTGAGCGCCACCAGCTTGCCGAGCGCGGCCACCGCATCGAGGCCGAGCGTGCCGACCACCCACGCGATCAGCGCGAAGACACCAAACGGGGTCAGCTCCATCACCACCATCGTGATTTTCTGGAAGATCACCGCCCCCGCATCGAAGGCGCGCGCCACTGCGGAAACCGCGCCGTGGGTGGGCCCGTCCTTGTCCTCCTCCCGCTTGGCGAGCAGGATGCCGATACCGACCAGCAGCGAAAACACGATCAGCGGCAGCACGTTGACGTCTGCCATCACCTTCACCGGGCTGACAGGGATCATCGACCGCAGCATTTCGCGCCATTCGAAAGGCGCGGGATCGGGCACGGGCCCCATGTCGATGCCCGATGTATCGAGGCCGACACCGGGCATGAAGAAGGTGCCCAACCCCAACCCAAGCCACACGGCGGCCTGCCCTGTGACGACAAACAGCAGAATCGCCCGCCAGCCGACGCTGCCCAGCTTGCCAAGGTCGCCTATCGCAGCGACGCCCGCCACCACGCTGAGGAAGATCAGCGGGACAATCAGCATCTTGATGAAATCGATGAAGACATCGCCGACGATCTTGATGCTTTCCGCGCCCGGGCCCCAGAAATACCCAGCGACCGCGCCAAGGATCAGTGCGAGCAGTACCCGCGCCCATAGCGGCGTCGCGAACCAGGCCTTGAACATGAACTTCCCCTCGAATTCCTCGCCCCCTTGTGCCGGGACGCGAAGAGCGCGGCAAGAGAGCTTCTATCAGCCGTCCAGAGCCGCCCGTGCGATCCGCGCGTAGATGCGCGCCAGCACGGCCAGGTCGTCCACCGCCACCGCTTCATCGGTCTTGTGCATGGTCGCGTTGACGAGGCCGAACTCGATCACCGGGCACAGGCTGCGCAGGAACCGCGCATCCGACGTGCCGCCCGTGGTCGATGCTTCGGGAACGATGCCGGTCTCCGCCTCCACCGCTGCCGCGATCATCGCAGAGAATTCGCCCGGCGGGGTGAGGAAGGGTTCGCCGGATATGACGGGTCGCACATCGACCTGGTGTCGCGCGCAGATCGCGGTGACCTTATCGCTCAGCGAAGCGCCCGAATGCAGGTCGTTGAAGCGGATGGAAAGGCGCGCGCGCGCCTCGCCCGGGATCACGTTGTGCGCCGGGTTGCCGACTTCGATATCGGTGATCTCCAGATTGCTCGGCTGGAACCAGTCGGTCCCTTCGTCGAGCACCAATGCATCCAGCTCTGCCATCGCCGCGACCAGCCGCGGGATCGGGGTGTCGGCGAGATGCGGATAGGCGACGTGGCCCTGTGTGTCCTTCGCGGTGAGCCACATGTTGACCGATCCCCTGCGACCGATCTTCATCATGTCGCCCAGCCGGTTCACGCTGGTCGGCTCGCCCACGAGGCACAGGTCGGGTGCATGCCCCGCTTCCCGCATGTAATCGATAAGCGCGCGCGTGCCGTGTAACGCAGGGCCTTCCTCGTCGCCGGTGATGATGAAGCTGATCGTCCCGGCCTCGGCAGGCACATCGGCAACGGCGGCGACCATGCAGGCGATCGCGCCTTTCATGTCGACCGCGCCGCGCCCGTAGAGCAGGTCGCCCCGCTCCTCCGGTGCGAAGGCCCCGCTCCTCCAGCCATCACCCGGGGGGACGACATCGAGATGGCCTGCGAACGCGAAATGTTTCGGCCCTGCGCCAGCGCGAATTGCAAACAGGTTCTCGACCGGCGCCTCGTCCGATCCCGCAGGCCCGTCGCCGCGCGTGAAGCGGTGCACGCTGAACCCCAGCGGTTCGAGCATCGCCTGCATTTCGTCGAACACCGCCCCGGTCGCCGGGGTAACGCTGGGCGCGGCCATCAGCCGCTTGGCGAGATCGAGCGCATCGGTCATGAATGCCGCGCTAGCAGGAGTGTTCGCCAATGCCCAAGCTCGATCTCGATGCGATCCCCCGGACCAACGCGACCGGCTATCCCGCACCGTTCGATGCCGAAGTGGAAGGGCGCTGGTATCGCCGCCTCGCGCCTGTCTCCGGTCTCACCCGCATGGGGGCGAGCCATGTGGTGCTGAAACCCGGTGCGTGGTCGAGCCAGCGCCATTGGCATCGCGAGGAAGACGAACTCGTCGTGATGCTGTCGGGCGAGGCGGTGCTTGTCGAGGACGAGGGGGAAAGCGTGGTGCGCGCGGGAGACGTGCTTGCATGGGCCGCGGGGCAGGAGAATGGCCACCACCTGCAGAACCGCAGCGATGCCGACTGCGTATTCGTGGCGATCAGCGCGGGATCGAAGGCCGACGATTCGGGCGAATATCCCGATATCGACATGGTGTTCGATGCCGATGGCTATGCGCACAAGGACGGGTCGCGCTATCCGGCGAAGCGCACGCCCTGATCGTTTGAGGTCAGACCTCCCACCCCGCCTCCCCACCCGGTCACCAAGGGTACAACCATCATATGGTGGCCGGGTGGGAGGCGGGGTGGAAAGGGCCAGTTCGCGGTAGCGAACCGCAGCCAATTACGCGGCAGGCACGCTCTCGTACTGCTCGATCACCCACTGCTCGTCTTCGGCGGCGTTGATCCACTGCTGCAGCCAGTCGTGCGTCCATACGGCCTGCATGTAGCTTTCCGCGAAGCCAGGCACGCCAAAGCCATAAGTGATGAAACGGCTGACCACGGGCGCGTAGAAGATATCCGCCGCGCCGAAGGTGCCGAACAGGAACGGTCCGCCGCTGCCAAAGCGCGCGCGGGCCTCTGCCCACAGGCCGAGGATACGTACGACATCCTGACGAGTGGCTTCGGAAATCTTCACGTTCTCGTGCCGCACGCGGATGTTCATCGGGCATTCGCGGCGCAGCGACATGTAGGAAGAGTGCATTTCGGCAACCATCGCACGCGCCATCGCCCGTGCACTCTCGTCCTTGGGCCAGAACCGGTCGCGCCCAACCTTGTCGGCGAGGTATTCGAGGATGGCGAGCGAATCCCACACCACGGCTTCGCCATCCTTATTGGTGTCCCACAGGATCGGGACCTTGCCCGATGACGGCGTCAGGTCGCCTTCGCCCTTCTTCAACGCGTCCCAGTCCTCGCCGAACAGCGGCACCAGGATTTCCTCGAAAGACAGGCCCGACTGCTTGCACGCAAGCCAGCCGCGCAGCGACCAGCTGGAATAGTTCTTGTTGCCGATGATCAGTTTCATGTCGTGCCGGGCCGCGCCTTCCTGTCTTAAGGCCATGCGCCTAAAGCGCCTGCCCCACGCTGTCGAGCGCGAGGGCGCGAGAGAGGTTAGGGCGTGAGCGCGTCGGCGACCACGGCTGCGCGCAACGCGGCGATGCCCTGTCCCTTTTCGGCACTGGTCAGGTGGATTTCCGGAAAAGCCGCCGGATGCTTCTTCGCCTCCGCCGCGACTTTCTCGTGCGTTTCCGCCAGCGCGCTGGCCTTGATCTTGTCGCTCTTGGTCAGGACGATGCGATAACCCACCGCCGCCTCGTCCAGCATCTTCATCATCGCCCGGTCGCTATCCTTCAGCCCGTGCCGGCTGTCGACCAGCACCAGTGCACGCGCCAGCACGGGTCGCCCGCGCAGGTAGGTGCGCACCAGCCCCTGCCATTTCTCGACGACAGCTTTGGGGGCCTTGGCAAAGCCGTAGCCCGGCATGTCGACCAGCCGGAACTGCGTCGGCTCGCCCACTTCGAAGATGTTGAGCTCCTGCGTGCGCCCAGGCGTGACCGAGGCACGCGCGATACCCTTGCGCATCGTCAGCGCGTTCAGCAGCGAGCTCTTGCCCACATTGGACCGGCCCGCGAGCGAAATCTCGGGCACGGTCGGATCCGGCAGGAACTTGAGCTGCGGCGCACTCAGCAGGAATTCGACCCGGCCGGAAACGAGGCGCGCGGCGGCGACCTCTTCCGGCGTCTGCGGGCCGTGGGCGTTCGCGCTCACGCCTTCGAACTTTCGGCCTTGGCCTTCTCCGCCTTTTCCTTCTCCGCCGCTGCCTTGAGCTGCGGATGCTTGGAGTAGAGGTACTTCTGCTGCGCCAGCGTGAGCAGGTTGGACGTGTTCCAGTACAGCAGCAGTCCGGCGGCAAACGGCGCCATCACGAACATCAGCACCCACGGCATGATGTTGAAGATCTGCTGCTGCATCGGGTCCATCGCACTCGGGTTGAGCTTGAAGGTCAACCACATGGTGAAGCCGAGCAGCAGGGCGAGCGGGCCCAGCGCAAGGAAGCCCGGCACTTCGTAGGGCAGCATGCCGAACAGGTTGAGGATGTGTGCCGGATCGGGCGCGGAAAGATCGGTGATCCACAGCGCGAAGGGCTGGTGACGCATTTCGATCGCAAGGATCAGCACCTTGTAGAGCGCGAAGAAGACCGGGATCTGCAGCAGCATGGGCAGGCACCCGGCAACCGGATTGACGCCCTTCTCCTTGAACAGCTTCTGCATTTCCTGCTGCTGCTGGACCTTGTCGTCCTTGTACTTCTCCTGCAGCTTTTTCATGTCCGGCTGGATCGCCTTCATGCTCGCCATGCTGGCAAAGCCGCGCTGCGCGATCGGGAACATCAGGCCGCGCACGATGCAGGTGAGCAGGATGATCGCGACGCCGAAATTGCCGACCAGGCCGAACAGCGTGCGCAGCAGCCACAGGATCGGCTTTTCGAACCACCGGAACCAGCCCCAGTCGATCGCAAGGCCGAACTGCGCGATGCCTGCATCCTGATACAGGTCGAGGACCTGGCTTTCCTTGGCGCCCGCGAACAGCTGCGACGTGCGGCTGATCTGGCGGCCTGGGCGCAGGGTGGACGGATCGTAGATCAGGTCTGCACGGAACAGGTCATTGCCGAGCGAGCGGAAGCCGGTGTCCGCTGCCGCGCCGCCCTGCGGGACCAGCGCACCCAGCCAGTAGACGTCGGTGAAACCCAGCCACGCGGGGTTGGCACCGCCCGAAGCCACCTTGTCGTCCACCAGATCGTCGTAATCCGGCCCATAGTCGACCGAACCGTCGAACGATCCAATCGGCCCGGAGTGAGAGATCCATGTGCTGGGGCTTGCCGTGGTGTTGGTGCGGGTGATCGTCGCGAAGGGAGAAACCACCACCGGGCCGTCTCCGGTATTGGCGACGGTCTGTTCGGCAGTGATCATGTAATTGTCGTCGATCGAAAGGCGGATGCGGAACCGCTGCCCATCGGCATTGTCCCACCGCAAATCGACCGGCGAACCGGGCGAGAGCGTGTCGCCGCTCGCCTGCCAGACCGTTTTCGAATCTGGCACCTGCGTGCCATTCCCGACAAAACCGAATTGCGCGAAATACTGGATCGGTGTGCCGGCTGGCGCGAACAGCTGCACCGGGCCGCTATCCTTGTCGACGGTGGCGCGGTGATCCTTCAGCTCGATATCGTCGATCCGCGCACCCACCAGGTTGATCGAACCTTCGACACGCGGTGCGTCGATCCGCACGCGCTGCGGTGCCGCCAGCGCCTCTTCTAGGTTGACTGCCTGCTGTTCGACATTGGGGGCTTCACCGGCTTCCTCGGCGATTTCAGCCGCGCGGCGCTGCTCGGGCGTGGTCGCGCGCTCCACCTGCTCGGTTTCCGGCGGAGCCGGGTAGAAATAGCTGATCGCGGCTTCGTAGCCGAGGATCATGATGCCGCACAGCACCACGGCGAAGATGAGATTGCGCTGGTTGTCCAAGAAACTGCAGTCCTGCTAGAAAATCTAATGGCGATACAATGATAAGGCTCTGAAAACGGGCCTATGGCACCGGATCATGGCCGCAGCCGCCCCACGGATGGCAGCGCATTATACGCTTGAAGGCCAGCCATCCACCCTTGATTGGCCCATACTTGTCGATCGCCTCTATGGCGTATTGCGAACAGCTGGGCTGGAACCGGCAGCTTGGCGGCAGAATCGCACTCGGGCCCAGCTGCCAGCCGCGGATCAGCACGATCATCGCCCGCCTGACCGGCTTCATGACCTGCGCCTCCTGCGGGGTGGGCGCCCCCGCTGCCCCTTGCCTTGCGCCGCACGGCCAAGTGCCTGTGCCAACTCTTCGGAAAGCCTGGAGAAATCCCGCTCTATCCCGCCATCGCGCCCAATCAGGACATGATCGTGATCGGGCAGGCCCGCGTCGGGAAGATGCGCCCACAACAATTCGCGAAAACGCCGCTTCATGCGATTGCGCACCACCGCATTGCCCACCTTCTTGGTCACGGTGATGCCATAGCGCACACCGCGCCCGGAATTGGGATGCACCAGCAATACGAAACCCGGCATCGGCACCCGCAGCCCGCGATTCGCGGCGAGGAAGTCGCTGCGCGCAGTCATCGCGTTGCTGGCGGTTACCGGCTTTTGCATGGGTTCAGGATACGCGAACGGGCTCCCGAATGGGAGCCCGCAAGGTCGATCGACCGTCGGCCCTTGGGCCGCCCACTCGACAGGCGCGGCGCGTCAGCGCCGCACGCCGCGAGAGAAAATTACGCGCAAAGCTTCTTGCGGCCACGCTTGCGGCGTGCGGCAAGAACCTTGCGACCGCCGGTGGTCGCCTTGCGTGCAAAGAACCCGTGGCGACGAGCGCGAACGAGATTGCTGGGCTGGAAAGTCCGCTTCATGATATCCTCGAATGCTGGATCGACCGAGGCGCGACGTCACGCGAATCGGCCAAAATTCCCTCCGGCAGTGACGCCGGAACTTCAAGCGCGCGCCATTACGGTCTCGTGGCGGTCACGTCAAGGTATGCGATACGCGGCGATATGCCGGTATCATTGTCGTTCGCAGCCTTGGGCAAGGTCCGCGCAAGCCACCCGCGCATGTCGTCCGCATCGAGCCAGCACGCACGCGCATGCGGCGCCGCATTGGTCATCGCGTAAAAGTCTTTCGCGCCAGCCTCGCTCATACCCATTTCGCGGTAGAATTCGAGGTAGTACTGGTGCTCCGGCGCGCCCTCGGCAAAATCCTTCGCCTCGCGCCCGCGATTGTCGCGCCATGAATGGACCGCGAACTGCGCGCCGTCCTCCACCTCGCGCTGCGCTCCGGCAAGAAACAGCTCGACCGCGCCGGAACGCACCGATCCGCCGCGCGGCACCCGCGTGGTCAGCCCGGCTTCACGGATCATGCGCCCGACAATCAGGTTCGCACGGTCGTTCTCCGTGCCCGGTGCCTCCACCAGATCGAGCGTCCTGAGCCGCGGATAGGCACGCAGAAGGGCCGCGAACTGGCCCGGCGTCGCCGCATTCGTCGTCCCGATCAGCACCGCGCGGGTCGGGTCGACCACGCGGAACGGCCCATAGGCCGCCACCGCCGTCGGCATGCTCGCACGGAAAGACGTGATCGCACGGCCCGCACTGGGCGTATCGGCCTGCAAGGGGGCGAAGCCCAGATCCTCGGCATGGAGATACTCGCCGGTGGGATCGTCCTCGAAGAAGCGCGGATCGCTCTCGTCGATCCATTCCTCGGTCTCGGTGACCCGAATCACCCAATCCTCGGCCAGCGCGGGGGAGGACGCCAGGCCGAGGACCACCAACAGTGCGGAGAGGAGAAGGGTTGATCTGCGCACCGGCAACCTTTTGCCGCCATCCCCTTACCATCTCGCGTTCGAGATTGGTTTCCGGCGCGGTAACCTTCGGCAAGGGCAGATAAACCTGCGAAATCCTCCGGGCTCGACAAGCACCGGGCGAACCGGCAAGACCTTGCCGCATGTGATGGGCCGGGGGAGGGCCTGCTTGTGGTCGCGACGATCCGCACGGTCGCCTATCTCGGGCTGGAAGCGCGCAGCGTGGAGGTGCAGTGCCAGCTCGCCTCGGGCCTGCCGCGCTTCAGCGTCGTCGGCCTGCCGGACAAGGCGGTCGCCGAAAGCCGTGAGCGCGTGCAGGCCGCGCTGGCCAGCATGGGTCTCGCGCTGCCGCCCAAGCGGATCACGGTCAACCTTTCCCCCGCTGACTTGCCCAAGGAAGGATCGCATTACGACCTCCCGATCGCGCTGGCGCTGCTCGCCGCGATGGGCGTGGCGGACCGCGAGCAGCTGGCGGACTTCGTCGCGGTGGGCGAACTCGCGCTCGATGGCCGGGTGGTCGGATCGCCCGGCGTGCTGCTGGCCGCGATGCACGCGAGCGAGGCGGAATGCGGGCTGATCTGCCCTGCCGCGCAGGGGGCAGAGGCCCGCTGGGCGAGCGGCATCCCGGTGCTGGCCGCACCCGACCTCGTCAGCCTGCTGAACCACCTCAAGGGCACGCAGCAACTGGCCGCACCGCAGCTGGGCGACGTGGAGGAGAGCGCACCCGGCCCCGATCTCAAGCAAGTGAAGGGACAGGAGACCGCCAAGCGCGCGCTCGAAATCGCGGCGGCAGGCGGCCACAACCTGCTGATGAGCGGGCCGCCGGGTGCGGGCAAGAGCCTGCTCGCCGCGTGCCTGCCCGGCATCCTCCCTCCCCTCACCCCGGCGGAAGCGCTGGAGGTGAGCATGGTGCAGTCCATCGCAGGGCTGCTCGAAGGCGGGCGGATCAGCCGCGCGCGGCCTTTCCGCGCACCGCACCATTCGGCCAGCATGGCGGCTCTGACCGGCGGCGGGCTGAAGGTGCGGCCCGGAGAGGTCTCCCTTGCGCATCTGGGCGTGCTGTTCCTCGACGAGTTGCCCGAGTTCCAGCGCCCGGTGCTCGATTCGCTGCGCCAGCCGCTGGAGACGGGCAAGGTCGACGTCGCGCGGGCCAATGCGCATGTCAGCTTCCCCGCACGGGTGCAGCTGATCGCGGCGATGAACCCGTGCCGCTGCGGCCACCTGGGCGACCCCTCGCTCGCCTGCAGCCGCGCACCCAAGTGCGCTGCCGACTACCAGAGCAAGGTCAGCGGCCCGATGCTCGACCGGATCGACCTGCATGTGGAGGTCGAGCCGGTCAGCGCGAGCGACTTGGCGCTGCCCCCGCCTGCCGAGGGGAGCGCCGAGGTTGGCGCACGGGTCGCTGCCGCGCGCGAAGTGCAAGGTGCGAGGGGCGAAGAAGCGGGCGTACGCACCAATGCCGAACTGGACGGCGACATGCTGGAAAGGTTTGCGACGCCTGACGAGGCGGGTCGCACGCTGCTGATGCAGGCAGCGGAGGCTATGCGGCTGTCGGCGCGCAGCTATGTGCGGATGCTGAGGGTGGCGCGGACAGTAGCCGATCTCGCGGGCGCCGAGCAGGTGGGCCGCGTGCACGTGGCCGAAGCGCTCAGCTACCGGCGGCAGGCGCCGCGCGCCTGACCGGCCAGCCGCGCCCACACGGGTTGCAATTCCGGTTGCCAAGCCACCACCCGCCCCATAGCCTCCGGCAAAAATCGGGAGGGAGACACTATGCGGATCATCGGCAGGGCAGCGCTGATTCTCGCGGCGCTTACGGGCACCGGCGCGTTGGCGCAGGACGATTACGACGCGACCATCGTGCGCACCACCTATGGCATCCCGCATGTCACTTCGGAGAGCTGGGAAGGCATCGGGTACGGCGTTGCCTATGCCTACGCGCAGGATAACCTGTGCCTGCTGGCCGAGGAATTCGTCACCGTCGCGGGCGAGCGTTCGAAGTATTTCGGGGCCGAAGCCAGTGTCCAGAACGGGCGGCAACCGGTCGACAACCTGAGTTCCGATGTCTTCATGCGCGCGATGATAGACCTGCCGCGCCTGCGCGCGGGCGCCGATGCGCAAGGGAAAGAGGCCAACCTTCTCGCCGCCGGATATGTCGCCGGATATAATCGCTACCTCCGCGATATCGGGCCGCAGGGCGTGCCTGCCGAATGCCGCGGCAAGCCGTGGGTTCGGCCGATCACGATCGACGATATGCTGCGGCTGACCGAAAAGCAGATGCTGCTCGCCAGTGCATTGCCCTTCCTGCCCGCCATCGCCAACGCCGCCCCTCCCGAGGTAGAAGCGCCTGCGGTATCGATGGGCATCCCCGCCCGCGAGGATATGGGCATCGGCAGCAATGGCTGGGCTTTCGGGGGCGAGGTCACGGCCGACGGGAAAGGGCTGCTGATCGGCAATCCGCACTTCCCGTGGTTCGGGCCCAACCGCTTCTGGCAGGTCCATGCCACGATCCCCGGCACGCTCGATGTCATGGGATCGACGCTGGCGGGTGGCCCGCTGCCGACGCTGGGCTTCAACCGCGATATCGCGTGGACCCACACCGTCACCGCGGCGCGCCACTTCACGGTCTATCAGCTCACGCTCGATAGCGCCGATCCGACCCGCTACATGGTCGACGGCGAGAGCCTGGAGATGACCGCGCGCGACATCAGCGTGCCCATGCCTGAGGGCGAGGCACCGGTTGTGCGGACGGTCCATTTCACCCGCTACGGCCCGGTGATTGCGATGCCGCAGGCTGGCCTTGCATGGACCGGTGAAACGGCCTTCACCATGCGCGATGCAAACGGGGCCAACCAGCGCGCGCTGGGGACGTGGGTGAGGATAGCGCAGGCACAGAATGTTGCGCAGGTGCGCGAAGCGGTCAGCCAGACGCTCGGCATTCCATGGGTCAACACGATCGTCGCCGATCGCAATGGCGATGCGATGCATGCCGATGTCACAGCGGTGCCCAATGTCCCGGCCGACAAGATCGCCGCATGTGCCACGCCGTTCTCCGCTTTCGTGGCATCTCAGATGACCCTGCTCGACGGATCGCGTACCGAATGCGACTGGACCATTGCCCAAGGCACCCCGGTGCCCGGCCTGATGCCCGCGAGCGATCAGGCGATCCAGCAGCGGCGCGATTCGGTGACCAACAGCAACGACAGCTACTGGCTGAGCAATGCGAGCGCACCGCATGCCGAGCTTTCGCCCGTGCTGGGTGATTACGGTAAGCCGGTATCGCTGCGCACACGCGCGAATTTCCAAGAAAGCGCCGCGGTGCTGGCGATCGGCCCGATGACCCGCGACCGCGCGCAGGCGCTCGCCTTTTCCAACCGCAGCCTAGCCGCCGAGATGGCGGTCGATCCGCTGCTCTCGATCTGCGACAGCGCACCCGAGGCCCGCGCGGCCTGCGGCGTGCTCGACGGGTGGGATCGCCGCTTCGAGGTAGACAGCCGCGGCGCATACCTGTTCGCCACCTTCTGGGAGAAAGTGCGGAGCGATCCCAAGCTGTGGACCGTGCCCTTCGACGCGGCCGATCCGGTGCACACGCCCCGCGACCTGGCCATTGAGGGCGCGCGCGGCGAGGCACTGCTGGCCGCGCTGGTCGAGGCGGCGAACGAGATCGAAGCGGCGGGCATTGCCCTCGATGCGCCATGGGGCGGTGTCCAGTTCGCACCGCGCGGCGAGGACCGGATCGCAATTCATGGTGGCCCGGGCACGGCGGGCATCCTCAACATGCAGATGTCGCAGCCTGTGCCGGGCGGGATCATGCCGGTACACGGGACGAGCTATATCCAGATTGTCGGCTTCGACGAGGATGGGCCGGTGGCCGACGCGATCCTGAGCTATTCGCAATCGACGGACCCTGCATCGCCGCATTATGGCGACCAGACCCGCGCCTATTCGGCCAAGGCCTGGCATCGCCTGCCCTTCTCCGCCGAAGAGATCGAGGCGCAGCGAGAGGGCGAGGTGCTGCGAATCGCGGAGTGATGCGAGCCGCCATTGCGCGCGGGAGTATCGGCCCTGCGCAGGATGCCTGACACACCTGACACAGTGTCTTAGGCTCAAAAACCTCCGGGCCCTGAAGATGCGGATTGGCCGAGATTTCCGGGTGCGGATCGACGGTGTGAAAGAGCGCGTCCGGGTTAGCGCGGTGGGAGCGTGTAGGACAGCGCTAACCCTGTCTTCAAGCTGCAGAACTCGGCACTAAGTAAATCCCCTTGGGCTCAATTTACCTTGCGTAATGCAGCTTGTTGAATTCATATCTCTTCACAAATGTGAGGGGGGAATGGTGGAACTTGAGGCTCGACTAGAAGCGCTTGGCGACAAAGCGCGTAAGCATTCTGAAGTTTTGGAAACCGAGGAAGCAGCCAAGTTTGCTTTGGTCAATCCGTTGATTCAGGCGCTCGGTTACGATTTATCGAATCCATCGGAGGTCGTCCCAGAGTTCACCTGCGACTTCGGCGGAAAGAAAGGCGAGAAGGTCGACTATGCGCTTAAGGTGGGCGGGAATGTCGCCATCTTAATCGAGTGCAAGTCGTCGCGCGCAGAGCTGTCTCTCAAACACGCTTCGCAGCTTTGCCGCTATTTCAGCGCGTCCGATGCAAAGTTCGCAATCCTGACGAACGGCGTGATCTACAAATTCTACTCCGACCTCGATTCTGCCAACCGGATGGACAACTCGCCCTTCCTCGAAGTTGATATCCTCAACCTGAAAAAGGACGACGTTCGTGGCCTCTCGCGCTTCCAGAAAAGCGAGTTCGATTTGGAAGCAGCTGCCGAAGCTGCGGCGAGCATGCAAATGGAAGGTGAGGTCGCAAATGTCCTGAAAAGGGAATTAGCCGAACCATCTGACGAGATGGTTCGACTGATCGCATCGAAGGTTACTGACCGTCGGCTCACCGCAGGCGTAAAATCAGCCATTGCTCGGCACATTCCTAATGCGTTCAACACGATCATTCGCAATCGGCTCGATGCCAAATGGTCTTCCGCTATGAAGGAAGACATCGACCCCGAATTGGCGAGCACTTCCGAAATCGAGACGACCGAGGACGAGATCGAAGGATTTAACATCATCCGCTCAATCGGATCAGAAGTGGTCGATCCGGCACGGATCGTTATCCGGGACTCCCAATCCTACTGCGCGGTGCTGCTTGACGATAATAATCGGAAGCCCATCGCTCGCATGAGGTTCAATTCGCCGACTACTAAGTATCTCGGCACCTTTGATGCCGAGAAGAACGAGGAACTGAAACCGGTTGAGCGACCGGTCGATATCTACAAATATAAGGCAGAAATATTGACCCGGATTAGCGCCATGCTGGATTAGAATGGCGCGCTGACTCCACGAACATCCCCGTCCCCAAACCCTGACAGGGTTTGTAACTGGTGGGGGGCGCCCCGCCCGCTACGCTGCGTACTCCAGATCAATCGGGAGTTTCTTCGCATGAGCATCGCGGTCGCCATCGGGCTTGCCATTTCTCCAATCCTGTCGCTGCAAAGCGTCATCCTCGTCGACGGCCCCAAGCCAGACGCGAACGGGATGGCCGCCGAATATGGCAGCGGCGTGTGCCGCATCAGCGTGTTCGGCAAGGATAGCGATGGCGAACAGATCCGCGCCGAATTCTCCCGCCGCCTGCGCGACGGGAACCTCAGCGTCTCGCTCTATGGCCCGTTCATCGCGAAGTTTCGCAACGAAGACCCGAACGAGAACTTCCCCGTCACGGTGGCGTTCGATACCGGCAGCAGCGCGCCCTCGCGCTCGGGCGGATACGATGTCGGCGGTTTCCGCGAATCCGCGTGGGGCGGCTGGGGACCGGGCGAAGCCTCCGACGCAACCTATGCCGCGCTGAAAGGCGCCAGTTCCTTCTCGGTCGAGATGGATAGCAACAGCTACGGCCCCTTCACATGGACGGGCACGGGCGCGGTGTGGGCCGCACTGGACGCTTGCGAGACCGAGAACAGCTGATGCTGGCGCGGCTGGCCTCGCTGATCATCGGGTTGTTCACGCTCGCGCTGGCGGGACCGGTGCTCGCGCAGGATGAACCAGGCGGCGCGACCGCCGAATGGCTGGCCAGCCGCGATTCTTGCAGCGCGAGTAACCGCGCGGCATGCGACCGCGCGGTGGAGCTGGCCGCGCAGCTGTTCGAACGGACCGACCGCGATGTCGCCACCACTTGGATGAAGGCCTGCATGGCGGGTGACATGGACCGGTGCGAGATCGGCTATCGCCGCTTCAGGAACACCAGCCTCGAAGGGGATGAGCATCCAATCTCGCACATGTTCGCGCGGATATCCTGCTATTTTGGCATGTACGACCTGTGCCGCCCGTGGGAGGATTTCGAGACCACTGATCCCACCAAGCGGGCGATCGTGATGGCGGACATGTGTATGCAGGGCGCATCGCCCAACACCTGCTACGAAGCGCTTGCCTTCTTCAAGAACGAGAAGGGCTTTTACAACGCGATCACCTACGACCTGTCGGAAACCCTGTGCGAAAGGTACGAGTCCGGCAGCGCCTGCCGCGTATGGGCTCAGGCGCTGGAGGCCAACTGGGGCTATCGCCGCGCATGGAAGTACCACAAGATCGCGTGCCGGGAGGGATTGCAGGCAAGCTGCCCCGATGCTGCGCGGCTGAAGAAGCGGGTGGACTATCTCAACCGGCAGCAGCAGGCCGCCGACGAGGCACGAATGCGCGCGCAGATTGCCACGCAGCGGGGCTCCACATGGCGCTCGCAGGCCTATAATGCAGGTTACACCTCGCCCGGCCGGGTTCGCCAACCGATCACCCCGTTCGGCAGCAAGCCGCGCGAGATCGAGAACTGGCGGCGCTACGAAAGGGCGCTTTGCATGGGCAACCCCGTCAATAAATATTGCTAGGAAGGATCGCCATGAAAACGCCGGTATTCACCAGACCCGCCTGCGCCATCTCCGCTTTCCTTGCGGCGGCTGCGGCGCTTGCAGTGCCCGCATCTGCCCGCAACCTGGTGCCTTCGGACCCGTATGATGCGCGGATCCTGGCGGCTTATAATTGCAACAAGGCCGTGGTGGGGGGCGACTATTCGGAAACGACCATCGCACGGTGCCGGGCCGAGTACGACAAGACGGTGGCCTTCGCACGCACGGCACAATCGCCGACCCCCGCGCAGCGTAGCACGCTCGCCATCGCGAAGGGCCTCTCGATGATGACGGTGGCGGCCGGGTACGCAAAGATCGACGGGGTGATGAGCGCACGGGCGTGCCAAGCGATCAAGGGGATCGATTCTGCACTGGCGGGGTATGTGCCGGCTGCGCCGAACGGCCTCGAAGGCTTGCAGACACTGCTCGTCAACACCCGCGACGAAGCAATCCCGAAATGCCGGATTGGCGGCTACTGGCCCGGTTGAGGCTGGCTGCACTCCGCGCGCGATACGGGCAGGTCCGGCGCGCTCGTATATGCTACTCCGCCGCTTCGCGCGGTTCTTCCATGGCCAGCGCCGCATTGGCGAGTGCGCCTTCGCGCCGATCCCGACCGGCGGCAGGCAGGTCCTTACGCGCGACCATGTTGAGGTCGGCCGGGCCCAGGATGCGCCCGTCATGCGCCAGCATCGCGACCGGGCCGATCGGCATGCGATCGCGTTCGTCGACGATCACCGGGTCCATCCCGACCGCATCCATCCCGTATTTGATCCCCCAGTGCCGGAGCGAGACCATCGCGGGCAGCAGGTCGTAACCCTTTTCGGTGAGGCAATATTCGACGCGTCGGCGATCCTGTTCGTCCTGCACACGGTCGAGGATGCCGTGCTCGACAAGGCGGCTGAGCCGGTTGGAGAGGATGTTTCGGGCGATGCCGAGTTCGCTGAGGAATTCCTCGAAATGGTGGATGCCGTTGAAACTGGCGCGCAGGATCATGAAGCTCCAGCGCTCGCCCATCACTTCCAGCGCTGCCGGAAGCCCGCAGGCACTCAGTTCCTTCAGCGGCTCGCGAACGTCTGTACCCATAAAATGCCTCTCCAGGTCGGCAGCTTACCCCAATTCCGTAGGGTCACAAAACTGAAACTAAGTTTCTAGTTGCAACTTGCTACTTACCCGGATAGGTAGTGATTCGCAACCTAAACTTGTCCCGCCGATTTGCGGCGAAGGTTGTTCGAAAATGTTCGTCACCCAGTCCGTTGCAAGGAGCTTCGACAAATGACCCTCTTCCAGCACCCCCTCCGCCAGGCCGCCATCGCCGGTGTCGCCATGCTGACCACCGCGTTGACTTTCGGCGCCGCAGTCACCCCCGCCCCTGCACAGGCACAGTCGAGCGCCTATTACCGCGCCACGCTGGAACAGCCGGTCGAGAAGCGCACCGAAGTGATTCGCGGCGGCACCTTCATCTGCTCGGGCACCGTGTGCGTCGGCACCAAGGCCCGTTCGCGCCCCGTGCATGTTTGCGAACGCCTGGGCCGTGAATTCGGTACTGTCGCCTCGTTCTCCTACGATGGCAGCGAGCTCGATGCAGAAGCGCTGGCAGCCTGCCGCACCGAAGCGTAATCTTCGTATCCGCCGGTCTCCCTCCCCCGCGGGGGACCGGCCAATGAAAAAACCCTCCGGCCTTCGCGGCTCGGAGGGTTTTTTCATGCGCATTGCAAAGACGCGCGAAAAGGAACGCCGGGCCCGTGCCCGGCGCTTCCCGATCAGGTTGCTAAGTGAAGTCCGGCTTCACCGGGCGATCAGCCCTGGCGCGCCTTCATCCGCTTGTTGGTCTTGTTGATCACATAGGTCCGCCCGCGACGGCGAATCACGCGGTTGTCGCGGTGACGGTTCTTGAGCGACTTGAGGCTGTTGCGAATCTTCATGGCTTTACCCTGAGAAATACGGATCTGTCGTAAAAACAAAGCGGCACCGGAAGGACCAGCCATCCGATGCCGTCGTCATTGGTGATGCCATCTATTGCGCGCGGGCGAAAAGTCAAGTGAAACGGCGTGACGGAAATCGGTCGACATGGCACTATTCGGCCCTTCCATGCGTTGCCCCAGGCACATGCAGTCTTGTCCCGGGACTCCATGCAGATACCCGAGCCGCAGAAAGGCCCAGCCATGAAGGCACTCTCCGCTTTTTCCCTTGTCGCCATCCCGCTGGCGCTTTGTGCCTGCACCACCACCCGGCCCGCCGGTCCGGTCGAGGTCACGCGGTTCGTGGCGTCGGAAGCGGTAGGGCAGCTGGGCGATGCGCGCCTGATGGTGGAAACCGCGCCCGGATCGCCCGAGCAGGGCCTCGCCCTCACGCCTTTCAAGGCGGCGGTCGCGCGCGAGCTGGGCGCCTACGGCTATATCGAAAACTCCCGCGCCGTCGCACAGCAGCTCGCCAGTGTCAGCGTCGAACGCACGCAGATGACCGCCGGCGACCGGCGTGGCCCGGTCAGCGTGGGCGCGGGCGGATCGACCGGGCGCTATGGCAGCGGGCTCGGCGTCGGCGTCGGCCTGAACCTGGGCGGCGGGCCTGACGAGCGCGTCATCACCCGCATGTCCGTATCGATCCGCGACGTGACAAGTGGTGCCGTCTTGTGGGAAGGGCGCGCCCGGCTGGATGCGCCTGCCAAATCCCCCCTCGCAACCGCAGAGGGTGCGGCAGACGCGCTGGCCGATGCGATGTTCCGCGGCTTCCCCGGGAATAATGGCGAAACGATCGAAGTGGAGGTCAATCCTTGAGCAACATCATCATCGACAGCCGGTTCGACAGCGGCAGTATCGACGTGATGACCGTGCACCAGGCCAGCGCGATGCTGCGCCTGAAGCCGGACAACGAAAGTGAATTCAAGCAGTGGTTCCATTTCCGCGTCGCTAATTGCGGCGGTCGTGAGCTGGTGCTCAAGATCGTCGGCCTGAACGACAGCGCCTACCCGGCGGGCTGGCCCGATTATAATGCCTGCGTGTCGGAAGACCGCGATTTCTGGGGCCGTGCACCCTCCACCTTCGACAAGGACGAGGAAGGCGGCACGCTCACCATTCGCTATACCCCCGCAAGCGACCTGGTGTGGTTCGCCTATTTCGCGCCCTTCTCGATCGACCGGCATCACGACCTGATCGCCGAATGCGCCAGCAGCGAAGGCGTGGAGCACCGCAGGCTGGGCGAGACGCTTGACGGGCAGCCGCTCGATTGCCTCGCCATGGGCGAAGGCGAGACGCAGGTATGGCTCTATGGCCGCCAGCATCCGGGCGAAAGCATGGCCGAATGGTGGATGGAAGGCGCGCTGGAAGTGTTATGCGATCCGGCCGACACGCTGGGCCGCGCGCTGCGGCAGAAGTGTCGCTTCCACGTGGTGCCCAACTGCAACCCCGATGGCAGCGCACGCGGCCACCTGCGCACCAATGCCAAGGGCGTCAATCTCAACCGCGAATGGGAAAGTCCGAGCGCGGAACGGTCTCCCGAAGTGCTCGCGATCCGTAACGCGATGGACGAAACCGGCGTCCATTTCGCGATGGATGTGCACGGCGACGAGGCAATCGATGCCAATTTCCTTGCTGGGTACGAAGGCATCCCGAGCTGGAGCGACGAGCATGGCGAGCGGTTCTATCGCTACCAGCGCATCCTCGATCGGCGCTGCCCCGATTTCCAGACCGTAAAGGGCTATCCCAAGGCCGGGCCGGGCAAGGCCAACATGACGGTCAGCACCAATCAGGTGGCAGAACGTTATGCGGCCACGGCGATGACGCTGGAAATGCCTTTCAAGGACAATTCCGACTATCCCGACGTAGTGCAGGGATGGAGCCCGGCGCGGTGCAAGCTGCTCGCCCGCGATTGCCTAGGCGCGCTACTCGAATGGCTGGAGAGCGAGGAGGGTTAGCTGCCGCTACCCGGTGGTGTTTTCGGGGTGACCTCGAAGACCTTCTGCACAACGCCCTCCGGCTCACGATAGGTCGTGAACCCCATCGCCGAGTAATAGGCGAGACCGGCAGCGTTATCCGCAGGGATATGGGCATCGATCTGAGTCACATTCGCATCGATTGCGGCGGCGAGGCTGCGCGCAAACAGCGCCTTGCCGACTCCCTGCCGGTGCGCGCGCGGGCTGATATGGGTGCCGATAATGCCCCAGCCGGGCGGCACGTTGTAAGGGTTGCCCGCCTCAGCCCGGATCAGCGACTGGAAGCCCATCGCTTCACCCGCACTGTCGAGCGCAACCGAGCACAGGATGCCATTGGGAGGCTCGATATAGCGCGCGATCAGAGTGGCGGGATCGCTGGCGCGTTCACGGCCGGTCTTCGCGATAATCTCGCGCAGCACGCGCCCCATGCCCTCCGCATCGGCAGCCACGGCACGGCGAATTTGCACCACCTTCTACGGCCTCAGTCCAGATGCGCCGGACCGAAGCTGTGCGGCAATAATGTAGAGAGCCGCACCTCGACCACGTCATTCGCGCCCACGCACAGGATCAGCGGATCGGTGCCGCCCAGCTGGGCAATCTCGTTCAGTGTCTGGCGGCAGCGCCCGCACGGAGTGATAGGCGCATCGCCGCCCTTACCTACTGGTCCGACCACCGCCACCGTCTGGAGCCCGCCGCGTCTCCCTTCGGCCAGCGCCTTCGATACCGCCAGCGTCTCCGCGCACAGCGAGAGGCCATAGCTCGCATTCTCGATATTCGTGCCGGTGACAATCGCGCCGTCTTCGAACCGCAGGGCCGCGCCTACCGGATAGTCCGAATAGGGGGCATAGGCTTTTTCGGCTGCCGCGCGGGCCGCTGCAATCAGTTCCGTATCGCTCATGGCCTCACCACTACCCAGCCAAGCGGTTCTTCGCTGCCCGGCCCCCGATAATTTTCATTGGCTGTCCATAGCAGCCAGGGGCGGCCGCCGTAATCGGGCTCCAGCCGGGTGCGCACCAGCCACAGGTTGCGCTCGATCCGCGAAGCCACACCATGCGCGGCTTCGAACTCGCGCGTTACCTTGAGGATGGCGGGCCTGCCCGCATGCGATTCGATCTGGTTGGCGAGGATCGTCAGCTCGCTGCGCACCTGCCCGCTGGTCACGCGCTCCAGGCAATCCTCGCCCGTGTCGCTCAGCTCTATGGCAGGCGGCAGCAGCGTATCGTCGCGCGGGACGATGGTGACGAAATTGGCCGACTGCCCATCGGCGGGGACGCAAGGGTCGAAGCGGTGCACCGCACCAACCTGCAGGCCCGCCTTGCGCGCAGCGGCAAGGTTGCGCGTGAAGTCGCGCGCCTGCTCTGCATCGCCAGCCGTCGCCGGAAGATAGACCAGGTCCGCCCCGTCGCCTTTCAGCACGGCGAAATTGACCGGGCCGGTGATGCCCGACAGGTCCACCCCCTGTTCGGGGAATTCGCTCTCGGCAGGTCGCCATGACCGCGTATCGAAATAGAGCCACGCCGCCGCGCCCAGCGGGGCGATGATCAGCACCGCGAGCAACAGCTTGAGCCACAGCGGGCGCCCCTGGGAGCGTCTGGTACGTTTTGCCATGCGTGCCTCAGCCCCTGATATGCAGCACGCAGATCAGCGTGAACAGCCGCCGCGCGGTGGCGAAATCGGTTTCGACCTTGCCCTCCAGGCGTTCGACCAGCAGTTCGGCTGCACGGTTGTGGACGCCGCGCCGCGCCATGTCGATCGTCTCGATCTCGTTCGGGGTCGCCTTGCGAATCGCCTGGTAATAGCTGTCGCAGATAGCGAAATAGTCGCGGATCGGGCGGCGGAACCGGGCAAGGCCCAGCAGGATCGTTTCGAGCTCCTGCCCCTGCTCCTCCGCGATATCGAGCGCCAGCCGGTCGTCGCGCACAGACAGGGCGAGATGATAGGGGCCCTCGGCGCCCTTGGCAGCGGCGCGCACCGGCTTGAAGGTGTTTTCCTCGATCAGGTCGAAGATCGCCACGCGCCGTTCCTGCTCGACATCGGCATTGCGCCACAGGATCGTCGAATCGTCGAGATCGATTTTGGAGATGCGGTGGTCGGCCATGTGAGTGCCGTTGCCTTCGCAGAAATGCCCCGTCCACGGCAAGGCCTCTTCACCTTGTTCGCATTATTCACAGGGGGGATAGGGACATTGCCCGGTCGCGACGTCTTGCGAGGCGGCGCAGGCTCGCACATGGTCCGCCGAATGTCCGAAGATAGCCTTCTCCTCGCACCCTCCGTAACCGACGCAAGCTCCGGCGATTCTGCCGAGGCGGGCCGCGCGCTGCCTTCGAACGTCGAGGCGGAGGCTGCGTTCCTGGGCGCGATCCTGATCGACAATTCGATCTACGAGGAATTGCCCAACCCCTTGCGGCCGGAGCATTTTTTCGTCCCTGCGCACCGCCAGATCATGGAACGCGTGCTGACCATGCTCGAACGCGGGGCCACCGCCAGCCCGGTGACGCTGAAGCCCTATTTCGAGGGGAACGAGCATCTCGCCCAGTTGGGCGGCACCACCTACCTCGCGCGGCTCACCGCGGACGGGCACGGCCTGCTCGCCACCCGGCAGCTGTGCGAACAGATCTACGACCTAGCGCTGCTGCGCGAGTTGGTGACCGTGGGCCGCACGCTGGTGAACGATGCGCTCGACACGTCGGAAACGGTCGAGCCGCTCAAGCAGATCGAAGTGGCCGAAAAGGCGCTGTTCGATATTGCCGAGGGCACAAATGTGGGCAACGCGGCCAAGTCCTTCGGGACCGCCGCCAAGGAGGCGCTGAAACAGGCGCAGCGGGCGATGAATTCGGGCCGTGGCCTTTCGGGCCGCACAACCGGGCTGCCCACGATCGACGAGAAAACCGCGGGCCTGCACGATTCGGACCTCATCATTCTCGCCGGGCGTCCGGGCATGGGTAAGACATCGCTGGTCACCAACATCGCCTTCAACACCGCCTATGCCTACCTCCAGCAGCAGCGCGAGGGCGGGCCCGATTCGGGCGGTGCGCCGGTCGCCTTCTTCAGCCTGGAAATGAGCGCGGACCAGCTGGCAACGCGTATCCTTTCCGAACAGGCGGAAATCTCTTCGGAGAACCTGCGCTCGGGCGATATCGGCGGGGCCGCCGGGTTCCAGCGCCTGTCGGAGGCAAGCCAGCGCCTCGCCGACCTGCCGCTTTATATCGACGATACGCCTGCGCTCACAATCGACGGGCTGCTGATGCGCGCGCGGCGGCTGAAGCGGAAGAAGAATATCGGCCTCGTCGTGGTCGACTACCTGCAGCTGCTGCAGGGCTCTTCGCGCAGCAAGGACAACCGCGTGAACGAGATTTCGGAAATCAGCCGGGGCCTCAAGACGCTGGCGAAAGACCTCGGCGTGCCGGTGATCGCGCTGTCACAGCTCAGCCGTGCGGTCGAACAACGCGAAGACAAGAAGCCGCAGCTGTCGGACCTGCGCGAATCGGGCTCGATCGAACAGGACGCCGACATGGTGTGGTTCATCTACCGCGCCGAATATTATCACGAACAGAGTAAGCCGGAGGAAGCGGCGAATGATGGATCGAGCGCGCCCGACGTGGTCGAGAAATACGATGCCTGGTTCCAGAAAAAGCTGGAACTGAAGAACAAGGCCACGCTGATCGTGGCGAAACAGCGCCACGGTTCGACCGGCAACGTCCCCCTGCTGTTCCACGGCGAGTACACGAAGTTCACCAGCCCGGAATATCGCGACTACTCGGACTACGATCAGAGCTAGACCCGCCATCGCGCAGATGGATTTGCATTGAAAATTCGCTCGGCAATCGCTATAGCCGGTCACTGATCCCAAAATTCTACTTGCATGGAGTGCCTCGCTTATGGCGCGCGTTACCGTTGAAGATTGCGTCGACAAGGTTCCCAACCGGTTCGATCTCGTCCTGCTTGCCGCCGAACGTGCGCGCGAAATCTCCGGCGGCGCGGAAATCACGCTGGAACGCGACCGGGACAAGAACCCGGTTGTCGCCCTGCGCGAAATCGCCGAGCAGACCGTGAAGCCCAAGGAGCTTCACGAAAGCATGGTCACCAACCTGCAGAAGATCCTGCCGGACGATGATGACGAGGTCGATGAAATCGGCTCGCTCAGCCAGTCGGCCGAAGCGCTGCGCGTTACCGCGGCCACCCCCACCCGTTCGACTTCGGTGGGCGGCGACTACGAGGGCTGATCCTCCACTTCACCGGCTTGATGCGGGGCGGGGCTCATCGGAGCTGCCGCCCCGTTTCATTTTGAGCCTCGTGTGCAGGATTGTCGGCATTTCTTCTCCACGGCGCGCCTGCCTGTAATGGAATTGAAACAAAAACCCGGCCTCTTCCGCCGCGGAGGAGACGGGCAGGCATGGCGGTCGTTGCGATTTACAGCGTCAAGGGCGGGGTCGGGAAGACGACCTTCGCAGCCAACCTGGCCTGGTGCGCGGCGATGCAGTCCAGCCGACGCACTCTGTTGTGGGATCTCGACGCGGCCGGCGGGGCAAGCTTCCTGCTGGGTGTCGACCCGAAGAAGAAAAAGCGCGCGACGAGCGTGATCAGCAAGGACATCGATCCGGCCAAGCTGATCCGTCACACCGATTATCCGCGCCTCGACCTGCTGCCCGCCGATGAATCGCTCCGCGCTCTCGACGTGCAGCTTGCCGAGATCGGGAAGAAGAACCGGATCGCGAAGCTGACTGCCGACCTGATGAAGGACTACGACCGGCTGATCCTCGATTGCCCGCCGGTGCTCAACGAATTGTCGAGCCAGATCGTGCGCGCCGCAGACCTGATCGTGGTGCCGATCCCCCCTTCGCCCTTGTCCGCGCGCGCGCTCGACATCGTGCGCGAGGAAGTGAGTGCCGAAGGCAAGAAGGCACCGCCCATCATGCCGGTATTCTCGATGGTCGATCGCCGCCGTACGCTCCACCGCGATTCGATACTCGACCAGAAAAAATGGCCCGTCATCCCCTCGGCCAGCGCGATCGAGCAATGCGCCACGCATCTTGCTCCGGTTGGCGCCTTCGCCCCGCGCAGCCCCGCCGCGCGCGCATTCAAGGCATTGTGGACCGACATTGAGCGCAAGCTGGCCAAGGGTTAGCGCCCCGCCGCACGCGCAGGCTGGCCTTGGCGCACGGGCACGCTATGACCTTCATCCGATGTCCGAACCCCCGCCTTCCGCTCCCGCACGCTTCGACCTGGCCTGGTGGCGAAGCTTCGTATCGCGCGGCGCGCTAACCGACCCCGTGATCAGGGCGCTGATCCTGTTCGTTGCAGGGATGAGCCTGCTGCTTTTGATCGACATTGCCAGCGAGACGCGGGGCCGGATCGGGCAGGACCGCGCGATCGAGGGCGCATTGTCGGCAAGCGGTCAGGCACTGGGCACCGTCACGGATAGCGAAGACCCCGCGGACGAGGCGAACACGGCCGAGCGGCGCGAACGCGCCCGGTCGGCGGCTTTCTTCCTCGAACAGGCAACCCTTGCCTGGCGGCGTGAAACCGATGCCACCCCGCAAGCGATCGAGGCTGAAGCCGGCGCATCGGGCGTGCTCGCATTCCTTGGCAAGCTGTGGGTGCTCGGCTGGCTGCTGCTGCCTTTCGGAGCGCTCGCCGCGCGCCTTTCATGCCCGGCAGCGGAGCACCGCCATCCACGCTGGGCGCTCACCTATGGCGCTTTGGCGCTGGGTGGTTCGGCAGGACTGATCGCACTGGCGCTGGCCATCTACGCGCTGGGCGTGGGCGCACCCTTCGTGCTCGCCCCGCTGGTGACAGCAATCGTGGTGCTCAACGCGTGGCTGTTGCGCATGCACGCCCGGATCGATCGTGCCGCCACTCTCCTGCGGCTTGCACCAGTGCTGGTGATCCTCACCGTGGGCCTCATCGTAGCACGCGAGATGCTGCTGCACCTCGGCATCCTGCCCTAGGACCTCGACCCCGCTCCCACGCCTGCTAAAAGAACCCTAAGGGGTTTAACGAATGACGGATTTTCCAGAAGCCATCGGCACGGCGAGCGAAGGCGGCCTGTTCGCGCGGGCCATATCGCGCAGGCAGGGCAAAGCGAATATCGATGATACCGGGCATTTCGAGGAAGGGGCCTGCCTCAACTGCGGCACCGAGCTGACGGGCGACTATTGCCATGTCTGCGGGCAGAAGGCGCATCTCCACCGTACCCTTTCGGCAGTCGGGCACGATCTGGTGCACGGCGTCCTTCACCTTGATGGCAAGCTTTGGAAGACCCTGCCCATGCTGGCCTGGTGGCCGGGCGTCCTCACCCGCCGTTATATCGATGGACAGCGGGCCGATTTCGTATCGCCGATGGCGATGTTCCTGTTCAGCGTCTTCCTGATGTTCGCCGTGTTCCAGGCCGTTGGCATTACCACCCCGACCGATTTCGAAAATCCGGTGAGCACCAGCCAGAGAAGGGCCATGGAAGCCAAAAGCGTGTTCCAGCAGCGGCTATCCGCGCTGGAGGAAGACCAGACCGCCGAGCGGGCGGAGCTGGAAGAGAAGATTGCCGGGATCGATGTGGCGATCGCTGCGATAGGCAAGGGCGAGGACTTCTCTTACGAGAATCCCGAGGGCGGGCTGACATACCAGTCGATCACGCTGACCGGGATCGACCGGATCGACAAAGGGGTGGTCGAGAAGTGGCGCAAGCATCCCGAGCTGATGCTCTACAAGCTGCAATCGAACAGCTACAAGTTTTCGTGGCTGCTGATCCCGCTCTCACTGCCCTTTGTATGGCTGCTGTTCGCATGGAAACGCCGTTTCAAAGCCTACGATCACGCGATCTTCGTGACCTACTCGCTGGCCTTCATGTCGCTGATGTTCATCGTTCTGTCGCTGCTAGGCAAGATCGGGGTGGCCCCGATCTGGCTGTTCACGATCTTCACGACGCTCGCGCCGGTACACCTCTACCGTCACTTGAAGGGAACATACGACCTGTCGCGGTTCTCGGCTGTCTGGCGGCTGCTGGCACTGCTCTTCGCGATCAACATCGTGATCGTTCTGTTCCTGCAGATCCTGCTGCTGCTCGGCGCGTTCTAGCGCCGCTGCGGTCAGTCGGTCCCGTCGAGCTCGCCGTCGTTCGGCGGGGCGTTTTTACGCTTCTCCGTCATATCGTCGCGCAGCTCGGCAGTTTCCTCGCTCACCTTGTCAGCCGCGACAATGGTCGCCTCTTCCAGCTTCTCGCCGACGACCTCGGCATTGGCGGCGGTGTCGGCCGCGGCGCCTTCGGCAAAGGCCTGGCCATCTTCACGCGTCTGCTCGGAGCAGGCGGCGAGACCCAGTGATGCGGCACCAAGAGCCAGCAGGACAGCAGTATTCGGGCGCTTCATGACACGTTTCCCCTTTGGCAAGTCGCCATAACAATCGTTAACCACGACGGCAGTTCCCCACCGCGGAATTAGGCCCAGCTTCCAAAGCCCGACAATTGAGACAAGCAATTCAGAGGTTCGCCTACCCTTTGAAGTTTTCGAAACCCACGTGCTCCTTCGTATCGCCAAGGACTTCGCTTGGACTTAAACTTCACATCCAAAGGGGGAGTTCAAATGAAATATGCACGGATCATTGCCTCGATAGCCCTGCTGGCGTCCCTGTCCGCATGCGGGACTGTCCGCAATAGTCTTTACGGGCCAATTCGACCGATCCAGGCGGGCAATATTGGCGGAATGTCGAGCTGCGAAGGGGCCGAAAAGGGCGTCGATATCAGTCTTGAGCAACACTTCCGCGCGAAGGCGTGCGCATCGATGAAAGATCCGCGGAATTCGGATCTCGCGCTAGCGATGTTTGAATCAGGATCGCAGCTGGTGAATGCACGTTGCAACGATTTTTTCGCGCAGAAGGCAGGCACCCAGACAACCGTCAACACTGCTTTCGATCTCGTACCCCCGGTTGTGGCCTTGCTGACCGGTATCCTGTCGATCACGGATTTCGAGAGCGACGAGAACCGACAGGACTACGAATCCGCGCTCGCTTTCGGATCGGCCGCAACGGTAGCGGGTCTGAAAGTATACGAGAAGAATTTCCTATTCTCGGCCGAAAATACCGAAAGCGTCAGGAAGCTCACCATTGATACCTTGAGCCAGCACGCGAATACCGTGCGCAATCTCAAGCCCGGAAGCCACTCGTTCTACACCTCGACGCAATATGTCATCGAAAACCAGATGATCTGCACCCCCGGGCGGATGCGTGACTTGGTGAGCGGCGCGATAGAGACGAAACGCTACAAGTTTTCGCCGCGCTTCGTGGACGATGGCGATGACCAAAAGGAAGCCAAGGATATATCCGCCGGCGCACCGCTGGACCTGGAAGGCGCGGATTGAGCCAACGGCTGGACTCATCCTCCAGCAATTCTGGCCGTCCCCTCAAGCACCCTGCGGGGCCGCGCCGCCTTCTCCGCCGAACCGCTTGCCCGCCTTGGGCACCGCCGATCCGCTAACCGGGCGCGGCTTAGCCGGGCCGCTGGGCTCGTCGGGCCGGTCGAGCTTGCCGTCCTTCAGCAGCTGATCGATCTCATCGCCCGTCAGCGTCTCGTACTCGAGCAACGCCTGGGCAAGCAGGTGGAGCTTATCCTCCTGATCGGTCAGCACATCGGTGGCGCGCTTCAACCCGCCTTCGACCAGCGACTTGATCTCCGCATCGATCAGCTTGTTGGTTTCCGAACCGCCCATCGTGCGCTGGGTCTGCCCCATGCCGAGATAGCCTTCCTGGCTGGCCTCGTACTGCAGCGGGCCCAGCTTGTCGGACATGCCCCACTTGGTGACCATGTTGCGCGCCAGATCGGTCGCAGACTGGATATCGCCGCTCGCACCGGACGAGACCTTGTCGTGCCCGAAGATGATCTCCTCGGCCACGCGGCCACCCATGGCGACCGCGAGGTTCGCGTGCATCTTGTCCCGGTGGTACGAGTAATTGTCCCGCTCCGGCAGGCGCATGACCATGCCCAGCGCACGGCCGCGCGGGATAATCGTCGCCTTGTGGATAGGGTCCGATGCCGGCTCGTTCAGAGAAACCAGCGCGTGGCCGGCCTCGTGATAGGCGGTCATCTTCTTCTCATCGTCGGTCATCACCATGCTGCGCCGCTCGGCGCCCATCATGACCTTGTCCTTCGCGTCCTCGAATTCCTGCATGGCGACCAGCCGCTTGTTGCGGCGGGCAGCGAGCAGCGCAGCCTCGTTGACGAGGTTGGCGAGATCGGCGCCGGAGAAGCCCGGCGTCCCGCGCGCAATCGTGCGGGCATTGACGTCGGGCGCCAGCGGCACTTTCTTCATGTGCACCGCAAGGATCTTCTCGCGCCCGTCGATATCAGGCACGGGCACCACGACCTGCCGGTCGAACCGGCCCGGGCGCAGCAGCGCCGGGTCGAGAACGTCGGGTCGGTTGGTCGCCGCCACCATGATGACGCCGTCATTGGACTCGAAGCCGTCCATCTCGACCAGCAGCTGGTTCAGGGTCTGCTCACGCTCATCGTGACCGCCTCCGAGGCCCGCGCCGCGGT
>NZ_CAXQBM010000078.1:0-30147 GCF_964222115.1 Alteriqipengyuania sp. | reverse complement strand
TGAAAATCGACCCGTCCACCGGTTGCCGGGTGAACGAAGCCGAGGCTGGCTGCGTGAAGTGCCTGCCGCTTGAAGCCCAGCTTTTCGAGGATCGGCCGCAAGGCCTTGGGATCGCGTCCATATTGTTGGTCCCCTATTAACGGATGACCTATTGACGCACAGTGAACGCGCACCTGATGCGTCCGGCCGGTTTCCAGCCGGCATTCAAGTTTGCTTGCGATGCCCCAAGAATTGATTGTCCGGTAATGCGTCACGGCGTGCTTCCCGCGGGACGCATCGGGGGGGAGCACCGCCATCTTCTTGCGGTCGCGATCCGACCGGCCGAGGCGTGCGTCGATCGTGCCCTCGGCGGGTTTCGGCTGGCCTGCGCAGATCGCGATATAGCGGCGACTGATCGAATGCTCGGCGAATTGCTTCGCCAGCCCTTCGTGCGCGGAATCGGTCTTCGCAACGACCAATAAGCCACTGGTATCCTTGTCGATCCGGTGCACGATGCCGGGGCGCTCCACGCCGTTGATGCCCGAGAGTTCGCCTTTGCAGTGATGCAGCAGTGCATTGACCAAGGTGCCGTCGCGATTGCCCGCTGCCGGGTGCACGACCATGCCCGCAGGCTTGTCGACCACGATCAGGTGCTCGTCTTCGTAGGCGACCGCCAGTGGAATATCTTGCGGCTCGGCTTCGAGCGGGGTTGGGGCGGGGAGGGCGATGGTGAAGGGCGTTCCAGCCTCGACCTTGGCGGAAGGGGTGGTGGCTCGCCTGCCTGCAATTTCCACCGCACCTTCGGCAATCAGTCCCTTGATCCGCTCCCGCGACAGGTCGGTTGCTTCGGCCAGCGCCTTATCGAGGCGGGTGGAAGTGGGGATGGTTCCAGTGAGGGTTTCACTCATGGCTAACCCTTACCGTTCGTCCTGAGCTTGTCGAAGGGCGAACTTCGCGCAACGTCCGCGGTTCGACAGGCTCACCACGAACGGCCGAGGGCATTTCGCTGGCCTCCCGTTCGTCCCGAACTTGTCGAAGGGTGAACTGTCACTACACTCGATGCATGGCCTTTTTTGTCTACATCCTGCGATGTGCAGACGGGTCTTACTATACCGGCCACACCGACAATCTCGAGATCAGGCTTGCGGAGCATCGGGCAGGCGCAGGTGCGGCGTGGACCAAGTCTCGCTTGCCCGTCGAACATGTCTGGTCGCAGGATTTCGTGTCCCGGGAGGAAGCGCTTGCATCGGAACGCCGCATAAAAGGTTGGTCGAGAGCAAAGAAGGAAGCGTTGATTGCCGGGCAATGGGATGAGATTTCGCGATTGGCGCGATCCAGCTCCCCGTCCGCCTTTCGACAAGCTCAAGACGAACGGGGAGGGGAGAAATCCGCTCGTCCTGAGCTTGTCGAACGGCGAGGCCCTATGGTTGTAGATGCTAAAGCCACCCAAGCCCTCCTCGCCCATGCCGCCCAGGCCCACCCCCACGAATGCTGCGGGTTGCTGCTGGGTGAGGGCGAAACCATCACGCACGTGCAGCCCACCGCCAACATCCACCCGGAGCCCGAGACCTACTTCGAAATCGATCCCGCCGCGCTGATCGCCGCGCACAAGGCCGAGCGGGCGGGCGGACCGCAGGTGATCGGCTATTATCACTCGCATCCGTCCGGCGATCCCGTGCCTTCTTCCACCGACCGCGCGCAGGCCGCGCATGATGGCAAGGTGTGGGCGATTGTCGCGGGCGGGCCCGAAAACCCTCAAGTCCGCTTCTTCAGGGATGGGGAAGAGCGATTCGAGCCGCTTTCCTACGAGAGGCTGCCGCGCTAGGCAGGCGGGCATGTTCATGCGCGCAGCATCGATGAAACCGCCGCCATTGCCGGGTGCATGGCAGGACGGTTTTTCTCGCTTAAGACACTGTGTCAGGTGTGTCAGCGCCGCGCGCTACAGGGAGCTTGCATGACCGACGAAACCGATCCGATCGTGCTGGCCAGCCAGCTGTGCTCGCGTCTTTGCCACGACATGCTGAGTCCGGTGGGCGCGCTTTCGAACGGGCTCGAGCTGCTGGCGGACGAGAAGGACCCGCAGATGCGGCAGCGCTGTTTCGAGTTGCTAGAGCAAAGCGCGCGTACCAGCGCGGCGAAGCTCAAGTACTTCCGGCTGGCATACGGCGCTGCAGGCGGGTTCGGCGAACAGGTTTCGATCGACGAGCCCAAGGCGGTGATCGAAACGCTGGCCGCCGATGCCAAGCGCATCGAGCTGGGCTGGCAGATCGCCGCGCCTACGCTGACCAAGACGGGCGCCAAGGTGATGCTCAACCTCGCGCATATCGGGCTCGACGCGCTGGTGCGTGGCGGCACGCTCGACATCGGCGCGGAAGAGCGTGACGACGCGACCGAGATCGTGGTCCGCGCAGCCGGCACCAAGATCGCCTTCGATCCGCAGATCGGGGAGGCATTGGCAGGTAGGCTCGACCCGGCGGAGCTGACGGGGCGAACGGCGCCCGCGCACCTGCTTTCGCTGATTGCCGATCGATCGGGCGGTGCGATCCAGACGCATGCCGAAGAGGGCACCTTGCTGCTCGGCGCCACTCTGCCGCATGTTGCATGACGGGATCGGGCATGAGTGAGCCGGAAATGAGTGAACTGGTCCACCACGAAAGGCTCTCGCCCAATTACGACGAGCGCGTTGCGCCGATTTCCATGGTGGTGATCCACTATACGGAGATGGAAAACGCGCAGGCCGCACTCGATCGCCTGACCGACCCGGAAGCAAAGGTTTCAGCGCACTACCTCATCAGCGAGGCGGGCGAAGTGACGCGGCTGGTGCCCGAGGACAAGCGCGCGTGGCACGCGGGCGTATCCTACTGGCGCGGCGAAACCGATGTGAACGGTGTGAGCGTGGGGATTGAGTTGGATCATCCCGGCCATGCCTATGGATATCGCGAGTTTTCGGAGCCGCAATTTGCGGCGCTGGCGCCGCTGGTGAGTGCGATCGTGAAGCGATACGACGTGCCGCGCGCCAACGTGGTCGGCCATTCGGATGTCGCGCCACAGCGCAAGATCGACCCGGGCGAGCTGTTCCCTTGGGCCCGGCTGGCCGAATTGGGGCTGTGCCTGCCCCGTCCGACGAAGCTGGAACTGGGCGACCCGTTCGACAACGACAGCGCGTTCTACCTCGCGATGGAGCGCTTCGGCTATGATGTGAGCGACGGGCGCAAGGCGGTGGAGGCGTTCCAGCGGCGCTGGCGGCCCGAACAGATCGACGGCGAGATCGATGGCGAGATACGCGCGATCCTGTTCCAGTTGCTCTTGGATCGCGACCGCGGACTCGCTAGATAGCGCGGGCCAGGAGGCCGGGCAGCCGCGTCACTTATGTGCCGAGGAAAGTCCGGGCTCCACGAAGCAAGGGTGGCGGGTAACGCCCGCCGGGGGCGACCTTAGGGAAAGTGCCACAGAGAGTATACCGCCGATGGAGGCTAAACCTCACAGGCAAGGGTGAAAGGGTGCGGTAAAAGCGCACCGGGGCCCTGGTAACAGGGCTCGCCATGGCAAACCCCACCCGGAGCAAGGCCGAATAGGGACCCCGCGCCAGAAATGGCAGGAGCGCTTCGCTTCCGAGGAGGTCCGGGTTGGCTGCTCGAGCGGTCTGGCAACAGGCCGCCTAGATGAATGGCTGCCGCCTGCCTTTCGGGGCAGGGACAGAACCCGGCTTACAGGCCTCCTGGCACCTTACCCATAAGCCGCTACTCGCGGCCCACGCTGGTATAGTGGAAGCCTGCCTCGCGCACGTCGTCGGGATTGTAGATGTTGCGCAGGTCGACCAGCACGGGCGCCTTGGCCAGTTCCTTGACGCGGGTAAGGTCGAGCGCGCGGAACACGTCCCATTCGGTCACGATCACGACCGCGTCTGCCCCCTCGATGGCGGCATAGGGATCGGCCTTCATCTCCACCTCGGGCATCAGCGGCGCGGCGATCTCCATACCCTCGGGATCGAAGGCTGTGATCTCAACGCCCGCATCGGCCAGCGTCTGCGCGACCGCGATGGCAGGGGAATCGCGCATGTCGTCGGTGTTGGGCTTGAAGGTCAGGCCCAGCATCGCGACCCGCTTGCCACGCGCCGTGTCGTGTCCGCCCAGCGCATCCAGCACCTTGCGGCCCATCGCGCGCTTGCGGCTGTCATTGACCTTCACCACGGCTTCGACAATCCGCACCGGGCTTTCGAAATCCTCGGCTGTCTTGAGCAGGGCGAGCGTATCCTTGGGGAAGCACGATCCGCCATATCCGGGCCCCGCGTGGAGGAACTTGGCCCCGATGCGGTTGTCCATCCCGATCCCGCGCGCGACGTCCTGCACGTTTGCGCCGACCTTCTCGCACAGGTCCGCGATCTCGTTGATGAAGGTGATCTTGGTCGCGAGGAAGGCGTTGGCGGCGTATTTGATCAGCTCGCTGGTGCGTCGCCCGACAAACAGGATTGGCGATTCATTGAGGAACAGCGGGCGATAGACTTCGCGCATGACTTCGCGCCCGAATTCGTCCTCGGCCCCGATCACGATCCGGTCGGGCCGCTTGAAATCGCCGATGGCCGCGCCTTCGCGCAGGAATTCCGGGTTGGAGACCACTGCCACGCGATGCGGCGTACCGCTTTCGGCAAGGATCCGCTCGACCTCGTCGCCAGTACCTACTGGTACGGTGGACTTGGTGACGACGACCGCGTCGTTGGACAACGACTGGCCGATTTCGCGTGCGACGGCGTGGACGAAGGAGAGGTCTGCATGGCCATCGCCGCGGCGGCTGGGTGTGCCCACCGCAATGAAAATCGCGCCTGCCCCTGCGATCCCTTCGGCGAGATCGGTGGTGAAGGAGAGGCGGCCTGCGCGGACATTGTTTTCCACCAGACTATCGAGGCCCGGCTCGTAAATAGGCATCACGCCATCGTGCAGGCGATCGATCTTCGACTGGTCCTTGTCGATACAGACCACATCGTGCCCGAAGTCGGCGAAACAGGCCCCGGAGACGAGGCCGACATAGCCCGAGCCGACCATTGCGATTTTCATGGCGTATCACCCCATTTTTCGATTTCGATCGCACCCTTGCCTTTGCCGGAGCGTTCGATGGCTTGAATATACCGGCGCGTTTCGCCTTCCAGCACCAGCGCAGTGAGGCGCCCGTAACGGAAGGCGCCCGTATCGATTCCGATGCGATCGTCCTGCGCGTCCACATCCTCGAAGATGGTGTGGCCGTGCACGATCACCTTCTCGAACGGGGCGTCGTGCATCAGGAACCGCTCCCTGATCCAGAGCAGGTCCTTGCGCGACTGATCGTCCAGCGCACGCCTGGGATCGATGCCCGCATGGACGAAGGCATAGTCGCCGGCGAGGATCATCTCCTCGAACCCGGCAAGAAAATCGCGATCTTCCTGCGGCACCAGATCATGCAGGCGATCCTGCAATTCGTTGAGCTCCAGCTTGTTGTATTCCGATTTTTTGATCGGATAGCTCAGGATCGTCTCGCGCCCGCCATGCTTCAGGAAGTGGCGCAACACGCCAAGATCGTGAAAGCTTTCGAGGAACATTTCCTCGTGATTGCCCGCCAGATAACGGACCTTTCGCTGTTTCCCCCATTCGCGTGCGCGCGCGATCACTTGCGCGCTGCCAGGCCCCCGATCGACCAGATCGCCAAGCAGGACCATGGTCGTATCGGCTTTTCTGCTGGCCGTATCGTCTTCTTCGATCGCTTTGATCAGCGCATCGAACAGCCGGTCGCAGCCATGCACGTCGCCGATGGCATAGAAGCGCGTTCCGTGAGGGACCGCGGGTCGCGGGCCGGCAGGCGCTTTGCGGAGGAGGGTGCGGAGCGATTTGAGCATGGCTTTTCAGGGTCGGGTCGGCACTGCCGGGGCCCGAAGCACCCGCATGCGACTGCCGCGCCAGATAGGCGCAAGCGCTGGCAATCGCAAGCCAATGCGGCTCAGGGCGTGGACCCCTCTGCCTCCGAATAGAGGTGCTTCTCCTCCGGGTGTTTTGTGGTCAGCCTGAGCGCGACATAGCCGATCACCGCCGACATGATCGAGCCGAGCAGGATGCCGATCTTGGCTTCGTCGATCAGCAACTGGTTATCGCCGAAGGCCAGGCCGCTGACGAACAGCGACATGGTGAACCCGATCCCGGTGAGGATGGTCACGCCCCAGATCTCCATCCAGCTCGCATTATCCGGCTTGCGGGCAATCCCAAGCTTCACGCAGATGACCACGATCGTGAAGATGCCGAGCTGTTTGCCCAGGAACAGGCCCGCCGCGATTGCCAGGGGAAGCGCGGCGAAAACCTCGTCCATGCTCATTTCCAGCACGTGGACACCGGCGTTTGCGAAGCCGAAGATGGGCACCACGAAGTATGCGCTCCACGGGGCGAGGCCGTGTTCAGCCTTCTCCAGCATCGAATGCCCGTCGGTCTTGCGCATCGGAATGGTCAGCGCGGCGAGAACGCCCGCGATGGTGGCATGCACGCCCGAAAACAACACGGCCAGCCACAGCGCCACCGCCACCAGCACGAAGGGCCAGAAGCGCTTCACACCGAAGCGATTCATGCCCACCATCAGCGCGAAAATCGCAACCGATATTGCGAGCCACATCACGCTCAGTTCGCTCGTGTAGAAAATCGCGATGACCAGCACCGCCCCGATATCGTCGACGATGGCGACGGTCAGCAGGAACAGGCGCAGCGATGCGGGAACGCGGCTGCCCAGGATGCCGAGCACGCCCATTGCAAAGGCAATGTCAGTCGCGGCGGGAATGGCCCAGCCGCGAATCAGTTTCGGATCGCCGCCCGCGATTGCGACATAGATCAGCGCGGGAACAGCCATGCCGGCGACCGCCGCAATGATCGGCAGGGTGCGCTTGTCCGCGCTCGACAATTGTCCGGCGACCAGTTCCCGCTTCACCTCGAGCCCGACCACGAAGAAGAACAGGACCATCAGGCCGTCGTTGATCCACTTGTGCAGGTTGTTGAGGTAGAACACCTCTTTCGGCCACCAGTAGGCGTGGAAGAGGTCGTGATATTCCTCCGCCAGCGGCGAATTGGCGACCACCAGCGCGGCAGCCGCCACCAGGATCAGGAGGACGCCGGCCGAGGCATCGCTGACGAACAGCGCGCGGACAGGAGCGAACGCGCGGCGGATGGGGCTACGAATGGGTTCAAGCATGGCGACCCTTTTTCTCAATCTTTCGCGCGTTGCAAGGCCCCGTTGGCTCGGATAGTCTGCCAGGCCGAGGCTGAGGGGGCTTGTCGAGATGGTAACGACGGCGTTGACGCCAGTCGATTGGCTGGCCCTGATCCAGCACGAACTGCTGCTGTTCGCGAGCCTTTTCTTCCTGCTCGGCACGCTCGACGAACTTGCGATCGACGGACTTTACCTGATCGGCCGCGTGCGTGGCCGCATATTCACCCCCCGCATCGAACGCAGCGCGACCGAAGGGCGTCCTTTGGCAGGCCCGGTCGCGGTGATCGTTCCCGCTTGGCGGGAGGAGGATGTGATTGGCGCAACGATACGGCATCTGCTGGCGGCATGGCCGCAAAGCGAACTGCGCCTCTACGTCGGATGTTACGCGAACGACCCGGCGACCATTGCAGCTGCCACGCTGGCTGCAAGAGGCCAGACACGGGCCCGCATCGTCATCCACTCGGCACTCGGCCCGACCACGAAAGCGGATTGCATGAACCGCCTCTATCGGGCGATCGAGGAAGACGAACAGCGCGAGGCCCGTCGGTTTCGGATGGTCGTGATCCACGATGCCGAAGACATGGTCGATCCTGCCGCCCTGCCGCTGTTCGATGAAGGTCTGCAGCGCGCAGAACTGCTGCAATTGCCGGTACTACCTGCCCCGCAACGCCGCTCTCGCTGGGTTGCCGGGCACTACATGGACGAATTTGCCGAAGCGCACGGCAAGGCGATGGTCGTGCGGGACTGGCTCGGTACGGGCTTCCCCTCGGCAGGTGTAGGCTGCGCGATCGCACGCGAGCGTCTGGCCCTGCTCGATGCAGAGGCAAAAGGATCCGGACCGTTCGATGCCGACAGCCTGACAGAGGATTACGAACTCGGTCTCAGGGTTTCCGAGGCAGGCGGGAAAGCTGCCTTCGTGCGGGTGCGGGGCGACGATGGCCAGCTGGTCGCGACCCGTGCGTTTTTCCCGCAGAAACTGGAATCGGCGGTGCGACAGAAGACCCGCTGGGTGTGCGGCATCGCCCTGCAGGGGTGGGATCGCATGGGCTGGAGCGGTGGCCTGCTCGATGGCTGGATGCGGCTGCGCGACCGGCGCGGGCCGCTGGCGGCCATGGTCCTGTTCGTCGCCTATCTGCTGATCGTCTTGAGCGGCATGCTGATGGTGGCGCAGCTTCTCGGCCATGGCCGTCATTTCACGCTTACGCCGTTGACCGAGGGCCTGCTGCTGGCCAATGCTGCCAGCCTGCTTTGGCGCGCGGTTTGCCGCGCGGTTTTCACCGGGCGCGAATACGGGGTGGCGGAGGGCGTACGCGCGATTGCGCGCATCCCGCTCGGTAATATCATCGCGATCATGGCCGGTCGCCGCGCGGTTGTGCAATATGTCGGTAGCTTGCGGGGGAACATGCTGACCTGGGACAAGACAGAACATCGCGGCCATCCTTCGCTCGAGCGGGGCCTCCCGGCGTGAGCATGCCGGTACGCAAGCACACGCCCGGTGTCGGTCGACCCTTGATCGCCGGCATGGCACTGCTCTCTGGCTGGATCGCGATCCGGGCTAGCATGTGGGAGCCTCCGTTCCCCTTGCCGTCCGCCGACGCCCTGTTCGCTCAGGCGAAAATGGCCGACCGGGGCAGGATGGCGGTGGCGGACGCTGGCAAGGCGGCGCTCGAGCGCGTGATTGCAAGAGCTTTCCAGCCCGCGCGTGCGCAGGTTCAGATGCCTGGCAGGCAAGCCATCGAACCGGATCTGGACAAGTGGTACGAGAGCGTGGTGCGCCTGCCTGCCACCGCAGATGCGCGCGCTGCCACAAATGGCCAGCTCAACCGTTCGCGCATGTCTGCCGGGCACCAATCGCTGTTCGCGGCCGCGCTTTCCTTTCTCCCGAGCTATCACGCGCGGGTGGATAGAGATGCCTCCGAAGGCAACGTTATCGCACCCGGTCGCGCCCAGCGCCTCCTGCCGGACTGGCAGCTTACGGCGGCTACGAGTGGACCGGTTACCGCTATGGGCATGCAGTCGGGCGAAGTGGCAAGCAAGCCGGATCGGTGGTCCGCCGATGCCTGGCTGCTGGTGCGCGAAGGTGGCAGCAATCCGCGTTTGTCGAGCGTCAATCCCGCGAGTTACGGATCGAACCAGGCAGGCGCCTTGGTGCGCTACGCGCTGGCACCCGACTCCGCGCTCGCCCCCAGTGCCTATGCCCGCGCGAGCAAGGCACTGGTTAGAGGGGGCGAGACCGAGGGCGCTGCGGGCGTCAGCATCAGCCTTGCGCGCAGCTTCCCCTTGCGCGTGCATGGCGAGGTGCGGGTGACCGATCGACCCGGCGCAACCGAAGTTCGACCGGCGGCCTTCGTGGTCACCGGCCTGCCGCGACAACAGGTGGGGCCGGGGCTGGAAGCGGATGCCTATGTGCAGGCAGGCTATGTCGGCGGGGATTTCGAAACCGGCTTCGTCGACGGCAAGGCAACGCTGGAGGCACCGGTTATCGCCGCCGATCAGGGGCGGATCGCGGTCGGCGGCGGCGTGTGGGGCGGCGCACAGCGCGATGCCTCGCGGCTGGATGTCGGGCCTACGGCAAGCGTCGTCCTGTCCACCGGCAAGGCGACCGTGCGCGCCTCGCTCGATTACCGGATCCGTGTTGCTGGCGACGCCAACCCCGGCGATGGTGTCGCGGTAACGCTCGCCGCCTCATTTTGAGGCGAATTTCTATCTGACCGGCGCTTTATTCGCGGGGCCGAAAGGACTACGGCTCGACCCCGCCAATGGACGTCTATCTTCCCATCGCGAACCTGTCGGTCAATGGACTGGTGATCGTCGCACTCGGTGCGCTGACGGGCATCCTTTCCGGCCTGTTCGGCGTGGGTGGAGGGTTCCTGACCACTCCGCTGCTGATTTTCTACGGGATTCCGCCAACCGTTGCTGCCGCTTCTGCCGCCACGCAGGTGACGGGGGCGAGTGTTTCGGGCGTTCTCGCGCATAACCGGCGCGGCGGTGTCGATTACCGGATGGGCGGGGTGCTGGTCGTCGGCGGGATCATCGGTGCGCTGATCGGTGCGGGCCTGTTCAGCTTTTTCCAGTCGATCGGGCAGATCGATGTGGTCATCAACATCCTGTACGTTTTCATGCTCGGATCGATCGGCGCGCTGATGATGCGCGAGGCGCTGAACGCGCTCAACATCCGCCAGTCGAAGAGCAGCAAGCGCGCGGCCAAGCGGCGCCATCACCCGCTGATTGCAGTGCTGCCCTACCGATGGCGGTTCTACGGGTCCGGCCTCTACATCTCTCCGCTCGCGCCGCTGATCCTCGGCACAGGGGTCGGCATCCTGACCATGCTGATGGGGGTTGGCGGCGGCTTCATGCTAGTACCCGCGATGCTCTACGTCCTCGGGATGAGCGGCAAGGTCGTGGTTGGTACTTCGCTGTTCAATATCCTGTTCGTTACCATGGCGACGACCATGACCCATGCGCTGACCACCAAGGCGGTCGATCTCGTTCTGGCCGCGCTGCTGCTGGTCGGATCGGTGCTGGGCGCACAATTCGGCACGCGCCTCGCCCTGATGCTCAAGCCGGACTGGTTGCGGCTTGCCTTGGCTACGACCGTGCTGCTGGTGGCGCTGCGCATGCTGTTCGGGCTCAGCATCCAGCCGGACGAGGTCTATTCGGTGATCAACCTGTGATCCGCAAACTGGCCCTCGCGCTGGTGTGCCTTTTCGCGCTGACTGCACAAACGGGGCCCTCGCGCGATCCTGTTCTGGTGCCCGAGGTGTCGCAAAAGGAAGTGCAGGTCCGCCAAGGGTTTACCGGGACGGAACTGCTGCTGTTCGGCGCCGTCGTCGATCCGGCGGAAAGCAACGAACCCTTCGATGTGATCGTGGTCCTCAAAGGCCCGGCCCAGCCTATCCGATTGCGTGAGAAGCGCCAGATCGGTGGCATCTGGATGAATGCGGAGAGCACTGCGTTCCGGTCCGCCCCCAGCTATTTCGCGGTTGCGTCGAGTCGGCCCATCGATCGGATCGTGGACGAGCGGACCGCAGCGATCTTCGAATTCGGGACCAATTTCATCCAGCTTAGCCCATCCGGGTCGATCGATCTCGACGAACAGGCGCGCTTTCGTGCGGGACTGGTCGATCTGCGCGAACGCCAAGGCCTTTACCGGACGATCGAGGATGGGGTGAGCGTGCGCGAAGGGGTTCTCTACCAGGCGCGTATCGGCCTGCCTTCCAGTGTGCAGACGGGCACCTATACGGCGGAGACATTTGCGGTTCGCGATGGCCGCGTCCTTGCCTCCGCAGTGGCAGAGGTCGAGGTGCGCAAGGTCGGCTTCGAACGCTTCGTGGAGGTTTTCGCCGACCGCCAGCCGCTGCTGTACGGCATGGTGGCCATCGTGCTTTCGCTGCTGATGGGCTGGTTTGCCGGGCGGCTCTTCAATCGCGGCTGAGTTATCGCTACCATTCGCGCTATCCTGCCGAATTGACACGATTTTAACTTTGGTAGCGCTAAAGCTGGCCATGGCTTGATAAGCAGTAGACCAGCCAAGGGGCTTTGAATTCGGCATGACTGATCTGGGGGGGCAGGAGTTTCGGCAGGCAATTGCTTCGGCCACGGATGGCGAAGAGCAGGCCCGACCTTCCGCCCGCAACTCGACCCAGCCCATCGGCGTGGTTCTCGACGTGGCAGGTGCGGGCGCGACCATCGCGCTCGATGCCGCGCGGCTTACCGACTGCTCCGGCGATGACGATCTGGCGATTGCGCTGGCCGGCCAGGTCGGCAGCCAGGTCAAGCTGAGGGCTGGTGACAGCTGGCTGCTCGGCACTGTTCGCAACCAGCGGCAGGATCGCCGCGGGACCGGCGGTATCATCGCGGAAATCGACTTTCTCGGCGAAGGCTACGAAGAGAAGCTGACCGGGCGCATTCGCGGGTTCCGCCGCGGCGTGACCCGCTATCCCGTACCCGGCGGCATGGTCTTCGCGGCGACCACCAACGACCTGCGCAATGTTTTCGCCAGCGACGGGCGGGCTTTCATCGAAGTGGGCACCGTCTTCCCGACGCGCGATATTCGCGCGGGCCTCTATATCGACCAGTTGCTGGGCAAGCACTTCGCCCTGCTCGGTTCGACCGGTACGGGCAAATCGACATCGACTGCGCTCATCCTGCATCGGATCTGCGAATCCGCACCGCAGGGCCATGTCATCATGGTCGATCCGCACGGCGAATACGCCACGGCCTTCAAGCATAACGGCGCGATCCTCGACGTGGGCAATCTCAAGATGCCCTACTGGTTGATGAACTTCGAGGAGCATTGCGAAATCCTGCTCACCAGCCACGGCAATGATCGGCAGGTGGATGCGGATATCCTTGCCAAGTGCCTGCTCGCCGCCCGGTCGAAGAACCGGCTGGCGGAGAGCATCGGCAAGATCACCGTCGATTCCCCGGTGCCCTACCTGCTGTCCGACCTGTCGGCGGAACTCTCCAGGGAGATGGGCGACCTCGACAAGGCGACCGGCATCGCGCCCTACATGCGGATCAAGAGCAAGCTGGATGAACTGAAGTCCGATCCGCGTTACCAGTTCCTGTTCTCGGGCATGCTGGTGGGCGATACCATGGCGGAATTCCTTGCCCACATCCTGCGCTTGCCGACAGAAGACAAGCCGATCTCCATCATCGATGTCTCGGGCGTCCCCTCGGACATTACCAGCACGGTGGTGGCCGTGCTCAGCCGCCTCGTCTTCGATTACGCCACATGGGCGCGCGAGGAGCGCACCCGGCCGATCCTGCTGGTGTGCGAGGAAGCGCACCGATACGTCCCCAACGAGAAGAACTTCGACAATTCCTCGGTCGGCAAGGTGCTCAGCCGCATCGCCAAGGAAGGCCGCAAATATGGGGTTTCGCTGGGGCTGGTGACGCAGCGCCCGTCCGACCTTGCCGAAGGCGTGCTGTCGCAATGCGGCACAATCATTTCGATGCGCCTCAATAACGAGCGCGACCAGGCCTTCGTGAAGGCCGCCATGCCCGAAGGGGCGCGCGGCTTCCTCGATGCCATCCCCGCGCTGCGCAACCGCGAGTGCATCATCTGCGGCGAGGGGACCTCGGTCCCCATGCGTGTGACGTTTGACACGCTGGAAGAGCCCAAGCGGCCTGCATCCGAAGACCCGAGCTTCAGCACGCTATGGCGCGAGTCCGGGGGCGAGGAGGACGCTCTGCAGCGGATCGTCCAGCGCTGGCGCACGCACGCGTAGGCATTTCCGCCTGGGAGGGCTGCGAACGGCATCACCGTGCGCTTCCGGTGCTCACGTAGTTGAACCTACGCTGCGCGCCGGTTCTCCGGCGACACCATTCTCGCTCCACCCAGCCGAAAATGAGGGAACGCAGTTCTCCGCATGCCGAAGGCGTCCGGCAAGGCCGACCGGCCGTCGCGCCTACTGGCGCGAAAGCCAAGCGGGCCGGATGGCCCGCGCCCGGCGTTTGAGGGTCAAACAGACTACGTCCCCCGCGTGTCGCCGAATAGGTGGATATGCAGCCGGTCGGACAGGCGAAGCCCATGTTCGAGGCATAGCGGCACCAGCCATTCCTGCCGCGCGCGCAAGGTCGCGCTATCCGTCCCCTCTGGCATCAGGAACACGCGCCCGCGAGGTAGTGCATGCGCGCGCACAAGTTCGCGCACCTCGTCTACGTCGGACGGTTCGGCCACCACGAACTTGAACCATGCACGCCCGTCGCTGGCGTAGGTCCGCAGCACCTTCGGCACGATTGCCAGCTCGCGTGTATTGCCCGAATGCGCGAGCTTGGGGCTGATATTGAACTGGTCGACCCACACGTCGAGCTTTGGCGGGGGCAGGGCAGTGCCGTTGGTTTCGATCTCCACCGTCACATCGGGCAGCGAGGCAAGCAGCTGTGCCAGCGCCGCCGCCTGCAACATGGGCTCCCCGCCTGTGACCACCAGCCGCCGCTGGCCCAGCGCTTCGATCCGCGCGGCGACGTCCGCCACTTCCAGCGTCACCTGGTTCGCCTTGCGGTCAAAGGTCTCGCCCGAGCGGTGCGGGCGCTCATCGCCGGTAAAGTGCCACGTATAGGCCGTATCGCACCACACGCAGGCAAGGTTGCAGCGCGACAGGCGGACGAAGGCTGTCGGCTCGCCCGCGCTTGGCCCTTCGCCTTGCACGGAGGCGAAAATCTCAGACGCGCCGGTATCGTCTGTGGCGAGAACAAGGTTCATCAAAAGCCGTCCCTGACACACCTGACACAGTGTCTAAAGCGAGAAAAACTGCCCGCCGCCGAGGCGTGCAAAGCGCAATTATTCAAGGCAGGTCGATGGGCGGTCATCGGCTGGTCTTGGCAGAAATCGGGGCAGTAGGAAAATCGGTCCTGATCGTTCGAACAGAACCGCCATCAAAAGGCACCGTCAGTCCCATCGGGCAGGGTCCAGCGCCAGCAGTGTTGCCAGTTGCTCATACAGGGCCGGCATCTGGTCGCGCATGGCATGAGGCCGTTCGAAGAACGTCACGATGGCTTCGGCAAAAAACTCCTGATGGCTGGTGGCGCCATAGGGGTCTATCAGCGTGCGTTCCCCGTTTTCGACCCGTTGCACCTGGTCGTCGAAGGCCGCGAGCATGGCGCTTTCCCAGCCCGCGTAGGCCTGTCCCTTGCGCAACAACGGGATGCCATTGGTATGGCCGGACAGGCCATCCAGCTGGTGTGCAAATTCATGGATGACGACATTGTGTCCGTCATCGGCATCCAGCCCGCCGTGCAGCGCGTGGTCCCATGACAGGATCACCGGGCCGCGTGCCCAGCTTTCGCCCAGCGTGGCGTGACTGTTTTCGTGAACAAGGTGGCCGTCGTGAGTATTGCGGTGGGTGAGGAAGGCCGACGGGTAGATCAGCACATTCCTGAGCGTATCGTACCAGACCGGGCTGTTGACGACGAGCAGGCAGGCCTGTGCGGCGATGGACAGCCGCATTTCGTCGGTGACTTCCAGCCCGTTCTGGCCCCGGAAGGCGATCTGATCGAGGAAGAGGTTGATCTTCCCCTCCAGCGCTGCCCGCACGGGTGCAGGCAACCGGCGGACCAGCGGCACCAGTTTCTCGACCACTGCACGCTGTTCTGCCGTGAGTGACGATGCGAGCAGACTCTTGCGTTTCCGCTGCTTCGCATACCGGCGGAAAAGCGCGAGTGCGGCAATCAGCAGCGCAATGCCGAGAATGATCCAGGGCGTCATTCAGCAGAAGTAGGTTCGCTGTTGCGGCTTTGGTAGGAGGCGGGTGCTTGGGGAGGGATGCAATGCTTACCCGCGCCCCGAGTAGGACATCCCGGAACTGTGCCGATCAGATAGACAGGTTCGCATATTCGAACCGGTCGGGTGCCACGCCCGATACGGTCAGGTAGTGGCCCTCGAAAGGCTGGTTGAAAGCAAAGTCGACCCCGATGTGCCCCAGCGGATCGATCCAGATACGCTCTATCGTCAGGGCCGCTTTCCATTGCGCCAGTGGAGTGTCGTTTTCGAACCTCTCGTCACGCCACTGCTCGTATTTCTGCGCGCCCGCGATGTCCGCTGCAGCCTTGAGCACCTGCGCCGCATTCGCCCGCATGGCGAGGAAATGCTGCGCAGCATTTTTCAGCCCGCCCGTGGTCGGCTTGTCGCCATGCAGGATCAGCGTGACCTGCGTCCCATCCCAGTCGACCGCCCCAGCGTAGCAGTTCGGGCGATGCCGGTCCTGCTCCAGCCGCCCGATCCCGGGATGCTCGAACACGGTCGGCGGAGGCGGGAATATCCGGTCGATCACGAAGCCGATCAGGCTCACCGCCTTATCCCAGCCGCGCCAGCGCCGCGCGCAACCGGTCGATCTCGGATGCGTGGAATGCGGCGTCAGCCTTCGCCTTCTCGACCGCTTCGGGTTTCGCCTTCTCGACGAAGGAGGGGTTGGAAAGCCGCTTGTCGAGCGATCCGAACTCCTTCTGGCTCGCCTCCATCGCCTTGGTCAGGCGGGCCTTTTCGGCTTCGATGTCGACGTGGCCTTCAAGGTTGAGGAAGACATTCAGTTCTGGACAAAAAACCTGTGCAGCATTCGACATTGCAACAGTGACTTCGTGGCCCGGTTCAAGTGCATAGACATCGACGACGTTTGAAAAATCGATGCGCGCCAGACGAGAGAAAGCGCTTTGGAGACGTTGGATTCTTTGAGTGATTTGCTCACCATTTGCCCAAGCGACCGCATCAAGGCGTGCGCCCGGAGGCACATTCATTTCTGACCTTGTTGCCCGAATTTCGCTGATGGAGTTGATCAACCAATCAATGTCGGCCTTCGCATTTGCGTCGAGCTCAGCCTGCGGATCGGGCCAAGCGGCCAGCATCAGTTCGTAGGGGCGCGGTGCCTCTTTGGATGCCTGCGCATGCCATAGCTCTTCGGTGACGAAGGGCATGAAGGGGTGCAGCATCACCAGGATCTGGTCGATCACCCAACCAGCAACTTCGCGTACTTCCGCTTGGTTTGATTGATGGGCTTCGGCTGCAGCCAATTTCTCTTGATAATCTAGATCGTCTTCTGCTTTTTTTTCGGCATTGCCGCGAAATGTAACGGTCGCGCGCAGAGGTGCTGGTTTCATCGTGTGAATTACCGGCTTGATCAGCTCCAGATACCAGTCGCAGAAGCGATCCCACACGAAGTGATAGATCGTGTTCGCGGCAGCATCGAAGCGCAGGTCGGCCAGTGCTTTCTCCAGCGCATTCTTCGTCTCGATCACTTCGCCGATGATCCACGAATTGACTGCCAGCGTCGCCTTGGGCGCGGCGATGGACTGCGATGCGCCGATCCCGTTGCCCTGGCAGAAACGCACCGCGTTCCACAGCTTGGTGGCGAAGTTGCGGTATCCCTCGATCCGCTTCTCATCCATCTTGATGTCGCGGCCCTGGCTCTCCATCGCCGCCATGAAGAAGCGCAGCGCATCGGCGCCGTACTGGTCGATCAGGATCAGCGGATCGACGACGTTGCCCTTCGACTTGCTCATCTTGGAGCCGTCGGCGGCGCGTACGAGGCCGTGGAGGTATAGCCGGTCCCACGGTTTCTGCCCGGTGTTGAAATAGCCCGCCATCAGCATCCGCACATCCCAGAAGAACAGGATATCGAACCCGCTGATGAGCAGGGTGTTGGGATAATGTTTCTCGAGCAGGTCGGTGTTGTCCGGCCAACCGAGCGTGGCGAAGGGCCAGAGCGCGGACGAAAACCACGTGTCGAGGACATCTTCGTCCCTATGGATGCGAACTAGATCTGGCGTGCCAACATCGGTTTCGCCGACCTCAACCCGAATATGATCCGGATAATACTCCCTAGCCTGACGAAGCGCATCTTCTTCTTTTTCGGCTACAAAAGCGATTTTGTCGCTTGGCGATAAGCCTGAGATGCTTAACTCCCCGGGGGGTGTATTCGCCGCTAGCGTGACATGCATTTTGCGATCTAGCCCACCGTCTTCGCCTATCTTCGGCCCATACCAGGCCGGAATGCGGTGACCCCACCATAATTGCCGCGAAACACACCACGGCTGGATGTTCTCCATCCAGTTGAAGAAGGTCTTCTCCCACGTCTTGGGGACGATCTCGACCTCGCCGCTGCGCACCGCCTCGATCGGCTTCACCGCAAGCTTTTCGGCATCGACATACCACTGGTCGGTCAGCCACGGTTCGATCACCACGCCGCCGCGGTCGCCGAAAGGCGTCGCGATCTGGCGCGGTTCGGCGTCATGCTCGACTTCCTCGCCCTTCTTGGTCTTGGCGATATGCGGAATCAGGAAGCCATCGGCCTTGAGGCGAGCGACCACGGCTTCGCGCGCGCCATCCTCGCCATCACGCTTGAAGCGGTGCAGGCCGATGAATTCCTCGGGCACCAGCCCGTCGGCGGTCTGCGTCACGTTCGCATCACCATCGAGCATGTTGAGCATCTCGCCCGGTGCGAAGCCTGCACGCTTGCCGACTTCGAAATCGTTGAAGTCGTGGCCCGGAGTGATCTTCACCGCACCCGATCCCAGCTCGGGGTCGGCATGTTCGTCCGCCACGATGGGAATGCGGCGCCCGGTGATCGGCAGGATCACGTGCTTGCCGACCACGCTTGTGTAGCGCTCGTCGGTCGGGTGCACCGCCACCGCCATATCGGCGAGCATCGTTTCGGGCCGAGTGGTCGCGACTTCGATGTAATCCTCTCCGCTATCGAGCGTCACGCCATCCGCCAGCGGGTACTTGAAGTGCCAGAAGCTACCGGGGATCGTCTGCTGTTCGACCTCGAGGTCCGAAATCGCGGTCTTCAGCTTCGGGTCCCAGTTCACCAGCCGCTTGTCGCGGTAGATCTTGCCGTCGTTGTACAGGTCGACGAACACCTTGGTCACGGCCTTGCTGAAATGCTCGTCCATGGTGAACTGTTCGCGGCTCCAGTCCATCGAACAGCCCAGGCGGCGCAGCTGCTGGGTGATCGTGCCGCCGCTTTCGGCCTTCCAGTCCCACACCTTCTGGACAAACTCTTCGCGCGAATAGTTGGTGCGCTTGTCCTGCCGCTCCTCCAACTGGCGTTCGACCACCATCTGCGTCGCGATTCCCGCGTGGTCCATGCCCACGACCCACAGCGCGTCCTTGCCGCGCAGCCGCTCGTAGCGGACCACGATGTCCTGCAAGGTATTGTCCAGCGCGTGGCCGATATGCAGGCTGCCCGTGACGTTGGGCGGCGGATTGACCAGCGTGAAGGCTTCCGCGTCGGGGCGGTCGGGCCTGAAACAGCCGTTCTGTTCCCAATGCGCGTACCAGCGCGCCTCGATCTGGGCGGGGTCGAAAGTGGTCGAAAGCGTATCCGTCATGCCGAAAGCCATAAGCAGCACGTGGCGCGCTTGTCACCAGAGTGCTTGTGGTTGCAGAACTTTACTAGCATAGCGATGCATGATGGCGACCGAGGCGCACTATACGCTCGAGCAGAACGGCGAGGGGCGCACCGTTCTCCGGCTCTCCGGGCCATTCCTGCTGTCTACAATCGGGGACGTCGAAGCGGACCTGCGCAAGATGGACCGGGGCTTCGATGCGGTGGACCTGGCCGAGGTCAGCGAGATCGACACGGTGGGCGCATGGTTCGCCTGCAGCGTCGCGCGCGACAATTCGGCGGAAATCGTCAACGCGAGCCCGCGCGCGGAACGCCTTATCGAGGCTGTCGGCCAGAGCGAGAACGAGGCGCCGATGGCCGCGCCGCGCCTGCCGCTGTTGGAGCGCGCGTCGGAAACGATGGGGACCAAGGTGTTCGCCGCGCGTGCGGGTGCCGTCAATATCATCGGTTTCATCGGCCAGGTGCTGATCGGGGCGGGCGCGCTGATTCGTCATCCGCGCCGCTTCCGCTATCGCGCGCTGGTCAGCCAGTTCGAGAAGGTGGGCGTCAATTCGCTGCCGATCATCGGGCTGATGAGCTTCCTGATCGGGATCGTGATCGCCCAGCAGGGCGCGACCCAGCTGCAATATTTCGGGGCCGAATCGCTCACCGTGAACCTTGTCGGGCGCATCACCCTGCGCGAACTCGGCGTCCTTATGACCGCGATCATGGTCGCGGGCCGATCAGGCTCTGCCTTCGCCGCGCAGATCGGCACGATGAAGCTGACCGAGGAGATCGACGCGATGCGCACCATCGGCATTTCGCCGATCGAGGCGCTGGTGATCCCGCGCATCCTCGCCTGCGTGTTCATGATGATCCTGCTGGGCTTCTATGCCTCGATCATGGCGATCATCGGCGGTGCAGTGATTTCCGACATCATGCTGGGCATCCCGTTCTGGACCTTCCTGCTGCGTATCCAGGAAGTCGTACCGACTTATGACGTGTGGGTCGGGCTGATAAAGGCGCCGGTCTTCGGCCTCATCATTGCGGTCGCCGGCTGTTACCAGGGCATGCAGGTGCATGGTAATTCCGAGGAAGTCGGCCAGCGCACCACCAAGGCGGTGGTGCAGGCGATCTTCACCGTGATCGTGCTCGATGCCTTTTTCGCGGTGTTCTTCACCGAGGTGGGCTGGGCATGAACAGTCTGGTCGACGAGATTTTCGGGGGCGACAAGCCGGAACGCTACGAGAGGTTTCGTGGCGAATACCCCGTGCGCGTGCGCGGACTCGCCAATTCCTTCGGCGAACAGACCATCCACGAAGACCTGGACCTGGATGTGAAGCGTGGCGAGATCCTGGGCGTGGTCGGCGGATCGGGCACCGGCAAGTCTGTCCTGATGCGTTCGATCATCGGGTTGCAGCAGCCCGACGCGGGCCAGATCGAGGTCTTCGGCCAGTCGATGACCGATGCCGAGCCGGACGAGGCGCTGGGCGTGCGCAACCGCTGGGGCGTGCTGTTCCAGGGCGGTGCGCTGTTCTCTACCCTGACCGTGGGCGAGAACGTGGAAGTGCCGCTCAAGCAGTTCTACCCGGACCTTGACCCGGAGATGACGCGCGAAATCGCGCGCTACAAGGTGGTGATGTCGGGCCTGCCCGCGGAGGCAACGAGCAAATATCCCTCGGAGCTTTCGGGCGGGATGAAGAAGCGTGCGGGGCTGGCCCGCGCGCTGGCGCTCGACCCCGAACTGCTGTTTCTCGACGAACCGACCGCCGGGCTCGACCCGATCGGCGCGTCTGCGTTCGACAACCTGACGCGCGGCCTCAAGGAAACGCTGGGGCTGACGGTGTTCCTCATCACCCACGATCTCGATACCTTGCACGAGATTTGCGACCGGGTGGCGGTGCTGGCCGATCGCAAGGTCATCGCGGTCGACACCGTGCCCAACCTGATGAAGCTCGACCATCCGTGGATCCAGGAATATTTCAACGGCCCGCGCGGGCGCGCTGCGTTGACCGCGCAGGCGCTGGACGAATTGCGCCAGCACATGGACAAGCCGATTGCGGCGCAAGCGGTCAAAGCGTTGGACAAGTCCAACGAAGACGAGGCATAGGCGAAGACGATGGAAACACGCGCAAATCATGTCTGGGTCGGAGCGGTAACGCTCGTGATCCTTGCCGCGCTGGCGCTGTTCATTGTCTGGATCGCGCGGTTGGGCGAGAACGACCGCAAGGAATACGACATCTTCTTCAAGCAGTCGGTCGCCGGGCTGGCAGAGGGTAGCCAGGTCTCCTTTGCTGGTGTGCCCGTGGGCCAGGTGCGCGACATCGTGTTGTGGGACAAGGACCCGGAATTCGTTCGCGTGCGGGTGGCGGTGAAGCGCGATGTGCCCGTGCTCGTCGGCACCACGGCAACCGTGCAAAGCTCTTTCACCGGGGTTTCGACCATCCTGCTCGACGGTGCGCGCAAGGGCCGCCCGCCGATCGATTGCGATACGACCGCATGCCCCGAAGGCGTGCCCGTGATCCCGCCGCGCGCGGGCGGGTTCGGCGAAATTTTGGCCAATGCGCCACTACTGCTCGAACGGCTGGCGACTCTGACCGAGCGCCTGACGATGCTGCTGTCCGACGACAACCAGCAGGAATTGAGCGGCATCCTGCGCAACACCAATCGGATGACCGAAGACATGGCGCGCGCGACGCCCCAGCTGGAGGGGACCATGGCGGAGCTCCAGATCACACTGCGTGAAGCCAGCGAGGCACTCGACGCGTTCGAGCGGACGACCGAGTCGACCAACGAGCTGATCAACCGCGAGGGTGAGTCGATAGCCGACGAGCTGCGCAAGACCTTGAGCAAGGCCAACCAGACGGCCGACACGCTCAATGCGACGCTGCAGCAGGCGCAGCCTGCGGTGCGCACGCTGAACGAACGTACTCTACCGTCCGCCAACACCACGCTGGAGGATCTGCAGGCGACGAGCCGTTCGCTGCGCGACCTGACCGAGCGTCTGGAAGATAAGGGCGCGAGCGACCTGATCTCTTCGCCCAAGCTGCCCGAATACGAACCCGAGGATTGAGAGCGATGACCCTTTCCCGCCTGCCGATCCTGTTCGCGCTGCCGCTGGCCCTCTCGGCCTGCATCAGCTTTGGCGAAGACCCGCCCCCCTCGCTGCTGACGCTGACGCCCGACACGCAGGTGCAGACGGGTAACGGGCCGAGCGGGTCGGCCACCGCCGCACTCACCGTGATGCGCCCGGAAGTGCCCGGCAGCCTGAATGTGACCCGCGTTCCGGTGCAGGTCGATCCCTCGACCATCGCGTACCTGAAAGATGCGGTGTGGGTGGATCGCCCGTCCAAGCTGTTCCAGCAGCTGCTCGTCTCGACGATCCGCCAGCGGACCGGGCGGCTGGTGCTCGACGATGTGGAGAGCCGGGGCGGCACGGAAACCATGCTGCGCGGCACCTTGCGCGAATTCGGATATGATGCACCGTCCAGTTCGGTGATCGTGACCTATGATGCGATCCGGGAAAGCAATGGCCGGCTGGAAACCCGTCGCTTCACGGCTACGGTTCCGGGTGTGCCTGCGGCGGCAACCCCGGTCGGCAATGCGCTGAACGACGCGGCCAATCAGGTGGCGGGCGATGTGGCGGAGTGGATCGGCGGCTAGCTGCTGCGCGCGGCGCGGGCAAAGGCCAGCGCACGGGTAAATTCCAGTTCGTGGCTATCGCGCCGGGCCTGCGCCTCTGCATCGCGGCCCCATTGTTCGGCCTGCCAGTCTTCTTCCAGGCTGGCCGCCGACCAGAGCGACGCCGGGTCGGCATGTTCATCCAGCCCCGCCAGCGCGACGCATAGAGAAGCGGCGAGCGATGCCGCAGCGTCCAGCCCCGCGAGGGTGAATGCGTTTTCGCTTGCCAGCCGCTTGCGCAGAACCGACTTGCTCGCCTCTGGCTGGGGGCGATGGACGATCCCGTGCGTGCGCGTGAGCGCGATGCCCATGTCGCTTTCGATACGCGAGACAATGGGCTCCCACACCTCGGCCTGTCGGCGGGCGACCGCTTCGTCCGGCTCTACACGATAGCAAAGCGTATCTCCATCCGCGAAGGACAGGAGGCGGTCGATAACGGGCGCGGGATCGGCGGCGATGGAGTCTATCGCTCGGTCTGCCAGATCGCGCAGCGGGAATGCGTCCGCGCTGAATTCACCGGGTGCGTCCGCCCATTCGCCGCGCAGGAGATCGGCCAGCGCCTTGGTCGGAGCGACCTGTGGCGCACCCGCGCGCGTCTTTACCGGTCGACTGTCCAGCGTGACCTGCCAGCCGTCCTCCACATTCTCCACCGCCGAATCATGCCAGAAGCGCTTCACGGGTTTTCGCGCTTCCAGCGTTTGGCGAGCAATACGGGGACGGCGAAAAACAGCAGCGGCCCGGCCACGAACAGGACCGGCCCCAGCGCGCCACCCTCTATCCGGCCAGCGACCATCATCGCGCCGAGGAAGGTGACGAAAATTCCGGCGAGCCGGATGAACTGGAGCGTCCAGTAGCGCCGCGCTGCCACCGCTTCTGCGGCATCGGATTGCTCATTTTGTGCCAAGCAGGATCTCCGTCAGCTGGGCAGGGGTTTCGGCCACCGCGAAGGCGCCTGCCTCCAGCAGTTCGGCGGGCTCGTGGTAGCCCCACGCTACGCCAAGAGCGCGGACGCCCGCAGCCTTCGCCATCTCGATATCGAAGCTGGTATCGCCGATCATCACCGTATCGGCAGGTGCGGCACCGCATTCGACTAGTGCTTCTTCCAGCATCGCGGGATGCGGCTTGGACGGGTGCCGGTCGGCTGTCTGGAGGCTGGAGAACAGGTGGGTGAGATCGTTGGTCGCGAGCGTCGCCTGTAATCCCCGATCCGATTTCCCGGTCGCGACCGCAAGGCTCCATCCCGCATCGTGCAGGGCCTGCAGCACGTCCGGGATGCCATCATACAGCACTTCGCGAAGCGCGCCGCTTTCACGGGTATTGCGAAAATGCGTCTTGTAGGCATCGACTACGGCCATTGCCGTGTCACGCTCCGCGTCCGGCGCCAGCTGCATGACCGCTTGCGGCAGGCTGAGCCCGACGATGCGGCGCACGATATTGCGGTCGGGCGCAGTGAGACCGGCCTGCGCAAACGCAGCTGCCATCGAATCGCATACCGCGGCCTGCCCATCGACCAGCGTGCCGTCGCAATCGAACACGGCGAGCTTGCTCATGCGCCCAGGCTTTCCATCAGCGCTGCGATGGCAGGGCGCCCCGCAGCAATATGGCCATCGGCGATCCGCGCGCGCTCACCCGCGTTCTTCTTCTGCGAGAGCTTGAGGGTGGGGCGCCAGGCCTGCACTTCCATCTCGAAGCCGGAAATGCCCCGAAACAGCTTGCTCCAGGTGGTCTCGCTCGCTTCGTCCGCGCGCCAGGGTTCCCCGTCGAGCCGTTCCTCGTGTTTCGCGATCAGCGCATGGAGAAAGGCCTCAAGCTCATCATCGGACAGGCGGCGCACCCGGCCTTCCATCTCCAGCGCAACGTAATCCCATGTCGGCACCGTATCGCGCTCGTCGTACCAGCGAGGGCTGACATAGGCGTCGGGGCCATTCACCGTGACCAGCGCGGTCGATCCGTCGAGATGCCGGGTCTGCGCATTGCCGCGCGACAGGTGGAACTGCACCGCGCCCTCTCCGGTCGACAACAGGGGCGTGTGCGCCACACGCGGGCCATCGGGCGTGGTCAGGAACACCATTCCGAATCCGATCTCGTCGATCAGCGCTTCGAACAGCTGGCGATCGTCGGAACGGAACTGCGGATTGGGATGCATCAGCGCCTGCCCTTCGGCTTGGCCTTGGGCTTCGCGCGCGCCTTGCTCTTCGCCGCACCCTTGGAAACGGTGCGGGACCTGCGCTCTCCCCGGCGGGCCTTGCGATACTGCTTGGCGTGCTGCTTCGCATCCTGCTTCTTTTCCGCCTTCGTCTTGGGCGGTGGATCGTCGCGCAGCGGTTCGGCATCGGAGAGCGACAGGTCGAAGCCGAGGTGCTCCATTGTCGATGCGAAATGCTCCGGCAGGTCGGCGGTGACATCCAGCTGCCCGCCACCCGGCTGGCTGATGATGAGCCTGCGCGCATGCAGGTGCATCTTGCGGCTGACGCTGCCGGTCAGGAAAGCGTCCTGCCCGCCATATTTGCCATCGCCCACGATCGGATGGCCCATGGCCGCGCAATGCACGCGCAGCTGGTGCGTGCGCCCCGTGAGCGGTTCCAGTTCGAGCCACGCGGCGCTGTTGCCTGCGCGTTCGACTATGCGATAGCGCGTCTTGGCCGGTTGCCCGCCTTCCATGTCGACATGCATCTTCTCGCCCCCGGTGCCGGGTTGCTTGGCGAGCGGAGCATCGATCACGCCCATGGACTGCTCGGGCACGCCGACCACCAGCGCCCAGTAGACCTTCTTCGCACTTCGGCCCGAGAACCGCTTGGAAAACGCCGCCGCGCTGCCGGGCGTGCGCGCGATCAGCAACACGCCGCTGGTGTCCTTGTCCAGCCGGTGGACGAGGCGGGGGCGCGGGGTCTCGTCATTCTCTACGAAGGCATCGAGCAACCCGTCCACGTGGCTGTAGGTCTTGCTGCCGCCCTGCGTCGCGAGGCCGGGCGGCTTGTTGAGCACGATGGCTGCGGGCGTTTCTGCGATGACCATGCCCAGTGCCTGCTGGCGCTCGTCCTCGGTCAGTTCGCGGCGCTTGCGCGGAGCCTTGGCCTTGGCCGGATTGCCCGGCGGAATGCGCAGGGTCTGGCCCGTTACCAGCCGATCCTCCGGCTTGGCGCGTGCTCCGTCCACCCGGACCTGCCCGGTGCGCGCCCAGCGCGCCACGGCAGCAAAGCCGACTTCGGGCAGATGCCGCTTGAACCAGCGGTCCAGCCGGATGCCGTCGTCGTCCTCGGCAACGGTATATTGCCGTACCTCTCCCTTTTCGGGGCGCTGCTGTTCGCTATCCGGCATTGCTCAGAACACCCGCGTCATGGTGAGGCCGAAGACCAGCGCGCTGATCGACAGGCAGACCGACAGCACCACGTAAAGCAGGGCAAAGGTCAGCTGGCCGCGCTCGATCAGCAGCCATGCCTCCAGGCTGAAGGCGGAAAAGGTGGTGAACCCGCCCAGCAGGCCGACCCCGACGATCAACCGCAGCTGATCCGCGTAGATCCCGCCGAATCCGCGTGCGAGAAATCCGGCCAGCACGCCCATCGCAAGCGAACCGAGCGCGTTGGCGGCGAGCGTGGCCCACGGAAACACGCCCATCGCGGGCGCGCCCATCCACGCGGTCATCGCGCGACCGAGGTTGTAGCGCAGCACCGCGCCGATTGCGCCGCCGAGGGCCACGCCAAGTGAAGCTGTCATGGGGGAGAGACTGGTCATTTTCACGTGCCTACCTATAGTGGCCAGCGTGCCACGCCAAGCGGCGATGCAGGCTGGCTGACGGTTGGCGACCGCTTGCACACGTCTTTGCCTTGCGCTGCGCCGCATTTTTGCCTATGAAGCGCGCAATTGGAGCTGACCGCATCCCGGTTTCCGGGGCGTTGCTGGCTTCTTCCACATGCAAACTCGCCGATTTCGCGCGTTTCTTCGCGAATCGGAAGGCTATGAATTGAAAGGCGTTTGACCAGTATGCAAATCATCGTGCGCGATAATAATGTCGACCAGGCGTTGCGGGCTCTCAAGAAGAAGCTGCAGCGTGAAGGCGTCTATCGCGAGATGAAGCTGCGCCGCCATTACGAGAAGCCGAGCGAGAAGCGCGCGCGTGAAAAGGCTGCCGCGGTTCGCCGTGCACGCAAGATGGAACGCAAGCGCGCAGAGCGCGACGGCCGGTAATATCCGCCAGGTGCGGGGCCTCCCGCACCACCCGGGTTCAGGCCTCCTTTTGAGCGAGCAGCCTTGAACTGCTGAACGGCTTGCGCCAGATGGTCGCGAGCCGTTTTGCGTATCGGGCTGCCGCAATTTCCAGCCCCCGAGCCTTTCAGGACCATTCAATGACCGAAATCACGCGTGTTCCCCTCCGCCCGATTGCGAAGGGCTCGCTCACCAAGCTGTGGATCGGGGTCATCGCCGCGATCGGTCTGGCGATCCTGCTCGCGTGGGCCGTGATGCCCCAGGCCTATGGACTGACGGTGATCGAAGAGGGCGAAGGGCCGAACCCGACCGCCGAAGACGTGCTGTTCGTCAATTACGTCGGCAAGCTGGAAGACGGCACCGTGTTCGACCAGTCGCAGCCACTTCCGCTGCCGCCAGAGGCGCAGGGCATGTTCCCGGAAGGCAATCCGCTTCCGCTCAGCAACATGATTCCGGGCTTCACCCAGGGTGCGCTCGATATGCAGAAGGGCGGCAAGTACGAACTGCTGATTCGCGCCGACCAGGCCTATGGCGATACCCCGCCCGAGGGTTCGCCGATTCCGCCGGGGGCCGACCTGACCTTCGAGGTCGAAGTGATCGAGATCATGAGCCAGGCCGAATTCCAGCGGCGCGTGCAGATGATTACGCAACTGATGCAGCAGAACGGTACCATGCCCGGCGCGCCCCAGGGTGCCGCACCGCCGCAGGGGGCACCGCCTCCGCAATAATAGTTCCGCGACGCCGGGGGAGGGCGAGATGGACGAAGGCACGGTTGAAGACGAAGCGCTCGATAATAATGCGGGCGAGGGCGATCTGGCTGGCGATGGCGCGGTAAGGGACCGCGTCGAGACCGACTGGCCGCTGCGCCCCTGGATTTTCGCAGGCCTGCTCGCCGTTGCGGGCCTCGCGATCTACTTCCTGACCGATGATGCCAATGACAGCGGTCCGCGTATCGCCGCCGCTGCCTTCATCGCTTTCGCCAGCGGAGCCTTCGTCTTCACCGCCGAGCGGGGGCGCACTATCGCCCCCGCCATCTTCTCGCTCGTCACCGGGCGGGTGGTCGGCGGGCTGACCTGGCGTGCGGTGGGCGCGGGTAATGATATCGCGGATGGCGGCTATGCAGTGGCGGCGGGCGTCTTCGCCTGCCTGCTGGCGGTGCCGCTGTTTCAGGCGGATTTCCATCGCCGGTGGTTCCGCACCGATTACAAGGACATCCACTATTTCGTGTGGACCGACGCAATCACCGGGGCGGGCGCGTTCGCCTTCTTCCTGATCGCGTGGGCGCTGATCTGGTTGCTCGCATCGCTGTTCGATCTGGTCGGCATTCCGCTGCGCGATCTGATCCAGGCCGATAGGTTCGGCTGGGTCTATGCTGGCCTGACGCTGGGTGCGGGGCTGGGTACCTTGCGTAATCAGCTGAAGATCATCGGCACGCTGCAATCGGTGGTGCTGCTGGTGCTCTCGATCCTTGCGCTGCCTTTGGCGATTGCGATTGCGGTCTTCCTCGGCGCGGTGGTGGTTTCGGGCCCGAGCGTGCTGTGGAACGCGACCGACAGCGCGACGCCCGTGCTGCTGTCCATCGCAATCGGCGCCTATGCGCTCGCCAACGCGGTGCTGCGCGACCGGGACGAGGACATGGTCGGTGGGCCGATCCTCAAATGGTCGGGCTATGCATTGGCGCTCGGCATCCTGCCGCTGACGGTGTTCGCCGCGATCAGCACCGGTGTGCGGATCGACCAGCACGGGCTTTCGCCCGAACGGCTGTGGGCACTCGCTTCGGTGGCGGTCGCGGTGGCGTTCGGGCTCGCCTATTTCGTCGATGCGCTGCTGGGTGCGCGGGGATCGTGGCGCGACCGGCTGCGCGCTTCGAACCTGCGGATGGCGGTGGCGACCGCGCTGTTCGCGCTGTTCCTCGCGCTGCCGATCCTCAATTTCGGAGCGCTGTCGACCAAGGACCAGCTTGCGCGGCTGGAAAGCGGCGCGATTTCGGTGGAGGAGTTCGATTTCGATGCGCTGGCAAGAGACTTCGGCGACGCCGGACGGCGTGCACTTACTCATCTTGCCGAGAGTGAGAACGAAGCTGTTGTTACGGCCGCACGTCGAGCTAAGGAAAACGCCAATGCCGACTTGCGCGCTCGCACTCGGTACGAAGATGCATCGGTGGACCTCGACAAGCTCGTCTTCAAAGGCGGCACCGAAAGCGAGCGGGCGTGGGTAAGGCGCTTCCTCGAAGTGAACCCAAATTCTATAGGGTCGAGAGACTACACTCACGTGATCTTCGCGGGCCCGATCGAGGTGGGGCTCTACAATGGTTCGCACGCCATCGTGGTCACAGACCAAGGCTGGCTAGGCCATCTGTTGATTGAAGATGACGGAGCCATCGAATTGGACGTCGTGGAAGGGACGTTGATCCAAAGCCGAAGCCGACAAGATAATGCTGTACTCACCGATGAGGACAGTACAATCGAAGTTCGGCCGTTCAGGGGGCGGCGCGTCTATATCGATGGCGAGCCGGTGGGCGAGCCATTCAGGTAATCTGACCGCTTGATGGTGCGGTGCGGCGCGGCTAACGCATCGGCCATGTCAGTCACCCGCGAAGAAGTGGCCAAGATCGCATCGCTCGCGCGCATCCGGATGGATGACGCGGCGCTCGACGCGATGGTCCCCGAACTCAACAATATCCTCAACTGGGTCGAGCAGCTGGGCGAGGTCGATACCTCCTCGGTCGAGCCGATGACCGCCGTGATCCCGCAGGCCATGCGCCTGCGCGACGATGTGGTCGATGCCGATCCGCTGACCGCCGGCGGGCGGCGCGAGGATGTGCTCGCCAATGCGCCCGCTGCCGAGCATGGCTTTTTCGGCGTGCCCAAGGTGATCGAGTAGTCTCGGTCTGAGCAAATTCCCGCTCGTGCTGAGCTTGTCGAAGCGCGGGCATGGCCTGGACCGAGGGGTTCGCCCTTCGACAGGCTCAGGACGAACGGATGATAAATGAGTGAAGAACTGACCGAATTGGGCGTCAAGGCGATCCGCGACGGGGTCGCCGGAGGCGATTTCACCGCGCGCGAAGTGGCTGAGGCGTTCAACGCCAACGTCGCAGCCGCAGAAGCGCTGAATGCCTTCATTGTCGCCACGCCCGAGAAGGCGCTCGAAGCTGCAGACGCGGTCGACGCGAAGCGTGCCAAGGGCGAGGAGCTTGGCAAGATGGGCGGCGTGCCGATCGGCATGAAGGACCTGTTCTGCACCAATG
>NZ_CAXQBM010000077.1:0-32063 GCF_964222115.1 Alteriqipengyuania sp. | reverse complement strand
GACGCGGACGCGGCCCGCGTCGCGCGCGCCGACGCTCTCCGCACCGAGCTCCTCGGGCAGGTCGAGCCTGAACCACAGCACCTCCATCGGCGCGCCGATGGTCTTGAGCGGAAGTTCGGCCTGGTCGCGCATGATCGAGCGGCGCCCGTCCGCCGCAATCACTAACCGGGCCGGCAGGGTCTCGCCACCGGCGGTCTCCACCGCTGCAATCCGTCCGGCAGCATCGGCATGCGCGGCCACGGCTTCGGTCCCCATGCGCAGCTCGAACCCGGGATACTGGCTGGCCTTGCGCGACAGGAAATCGAGCAAATCCCATTGCGGCATCATCGCGATGAACGGCGCGGGCACGGGGAGATGGCGGAAATCGGCCAGTTTCCGCTCCCGCCCCGCAATCCGCATGCCGAGCGTTTCGACCTTGCTGTGTTCGAGCGCGAGCAGCTCGTCGAGCCAGCCGAGCTGGTGAAACATGTCCAGCGTGGCGGGGTGCACCGTATCGCCGCGGAAATCGCGGAAAAAGTCCTCGTGCTTTTCCAGCACTGTCACCTTGACCCCGGCACGTGCGAGCAGCAGGCCGGAGAATATCCCGGCCGGGCCACCGCCGACGATGACCACGGGCAGTTCGGGATCGTGCGGCACGATGATGACCTTCCTGTGTTGTGCGACTAGTGCCCTGCGAAACCAGCACCGATGGAGACGATCCTATCGCCAATACCGTCAAGACCAAAGCCCGTCTCGAAGTCCGGCAGGCAAAGTTGAAGGATGTCCGCGAGATCGCCGATCTCGTGCGCCGCGCCTATGTCGACCTGCCGCCCTACACGCTGGGCGAGATACGCGGGCAGCTGAACAATTACCGCGACGGCTGCTTCGTCGCGAAGCTCGATGGAGTCATCGTCGGCTACTGTGCCTCGATGCGACTCAGCGCGAATGTCGCCATGTCGAACCACACGTGGGACGAGGTGACCGGTAACGGCTTTGGTAGCCGTCACGATCCCACTGGCGACTGGCTCTACGGCTACGAGATGTGCGTCGACCCGAAGGTGCGCGGCACTCGGATCGGGCGCCGCCTCTACGAGGAACGCCGCGCGCTGGCCGAACGGCTCGATCTGGCGGGTATCGTCTTCGGCGGGCGTATGCCGGGCCTCGCCAACGCCATGCGGCGCAAGCGCAACCGCGCCGAGACACCGGAAGAGTATCTCGCGGCCGTCATCGACAACAAGATCCACGATCCGGTCCTGCGCTTTCAGCTCGCCAATGGATTCGAACCGCAGGGAATCCTCGAAAACTACCTGCCGGAAGACAAGAAATCCAAGGCCTGCGCCGTACGGATGATCTGGCGCAATCCCTATGTGGATGCCGATGCACCGCGCAAGCATCGCCTCCCGCGCGATGTCGAAAGCGTGCGGATTGCGACCTGCCAGTTACAGGCGCGCGCGGTTACTGGGTTCGACGAGTTCATGCGTCACGTCGAATATTTCGTCGATGTCGCAGCCGACTACGAAAGCGACTTCATCCTCTTTCCCGAGCTGTTCACACTGATGCTGCTGAGCGCACAGGAAAAGGAACTGAGCCCGATGGAAGCGATCGAGGCGTTGAGCGACTACACGCCGCGCATTCGCAAGGCGCTGAGCGAGATGGCACTCAACTACAACATCAACATCATTGGCGGGTCGCACCCCACGCGGATGGACGATGGCGATATCCACAACGTCGCCTATGTGTGCCTGCGCGATGGGTCGATCCATGCGCAGGAGAAGATTCACCCCACCCCCAACGAGGCCTATTGGTGGAACATCAAGGGCGGCGACAGCATCGATGCAATCCCGACAGACTGCGGGCCCATCGGCGTACTGATCTGCTACGATAGCGAGTTTCCGGAACTTGCCCGCCGGCTGGTGGACGAAGGCGCGCGCATCATCTTCGTGCCCTTTTGCACCGACAGCCGCCAAGGCTACATGCGCGTGCGCTATTGCGCTCAGGCCCGCGCCATCGAGAACCAGTGCTTTACGGTTCTTAGCGGCAATGTCGGCAACCTGCCCAATGTCGCCAACATGGACATCCAGTATGCCCAGAGCTGCATCCTGACCCCGTGCGATTTCCCCTTCGCGCGCGACGGGATTGCGGCGGAAGCGAGCGAGAATGTGGAGACGCTGACGATCAGCGACGTGAACCTGGCGGACCTCAGCTGGGCGCGTGCCGAGGGGACCGTGCGTAACCTTCATGATCGCCGGTTCGATCTCTACCAGATCGAGTGGGACAAGCGCGTTGGCCAGGTCTCCCCGCGCATCGGCGAAGAGCCCGACGAAGCCGCGGGGCAGGATACCAAGCCGATGGGGCCGAAATCGCCGGGCGGGGGATAAGGCGCACTCTCACCCGTCCCAAGGACCGCGCAAGGCCTTCACGTGCGCGGTTGTCTTGATATGGTCGATCCGTGGCTGGTGAACTCGAACCGACGACCGCGCTGTCCGATGCGCTGGTGATCCTGGGTGCAGCGGGGATAGTCATCCCGCTGTTCGCCCGCTTTCGCATCACACCGGTCATCGGCTTCCTGCTGATCGGCATCCTCGTCGGTCCTTACGGGCTCGGTGCGCTTACGCCCGAAGTCGCGTGGCTGACCCATGTGACCATCTCCGAACCAGAAGCGCTCGATATTTTTGCCGAATTCGGCATCATCCTGCTGCTGTTCACCATCGGGCTGGAGCTGAGCTTCAATCGCCTGTGGCAGATGCGCAAGCTGGTGTTCGGGCTGGGCGCAGCCGAATTGCTGATCATCGGCAGCTCCATCGCGGTCGTGCTGGCGATGATGGGGCAGTACTGGACCGGCGCGATGGCGCTGGGCCTTGCGCTTGCTTTGTCGTCGACCGCCATCGTGTTGCCAATCTCGGGCACATCCTCGCCTGTCGGGCGCGCGGCGCTTTCCATGCTGCTGTTCGAAGATATTGCGATCGTTCCGATCATCTTCATGCTCGGCGCCCTTGCACCCTATGCGCAGGCCGACGGCCTCACCGGACTATGGACCACGTTGTGGCAGGGTGCGGCGGTCGTTGGCGCCTTGCTGGTGCTGGGGCGGTACGCTTTGCCAATCCTGTTTGTGCAGGCGGCCCGCACCAAGAGCCCCGAGGTGTTCCTCGCAGCGACGCTGGTGGTGGTGATCGGTGCCAGCCTCGCCACCGGCGTCACCGGCCTTTCGCCCATCGTCGGCGCGCTGATCGCCGGCCTGCTAATCGCCGAGACTGATTTCCACGGCGAGGTCGAAGCGATCATCGAACCGTTCAAGGGTCTCGCGCTCGGGATCTTCCTTATCACCATCGGCATGAGCATCGATCTGGAGGCACTGCGCGATAATCTCGGCATCATCCTCACCGCAGTCGTGTTGGTGCTCGTGTTCAAGGCGCTCGTCACCGGCTTGCTGCTGCGCGCGATGGGTGCGCGGCGAAACACTGCAACCGAGACCGGGATCCTGATGGCAAGCCCGTCGGAAACGACCCTGATCGTGCTCTCTGCAGCAAGCTCGGCCATGCTTATCCAGCCGGGAACCACGCAATTCTGGCAGATTGTCACCGCGATCGGGTTGACCGTCACACCACTGCTTGCCTTCGTCGGCCGCGCGGTGGCACGCCGGGTCGATCCCGTGCCGGACCCTGCGCGAGACGTGTCCGCGCCCGTCGGCCGCGTCATCGTGGTTGGCGGCGGACGTGTCGGCAGGCTGGTGGCAGACATGCTGCGTGTGCACGACCAGCCCTACATCACGATCGAGTCCGACGCCGACTTGGCGATGCAGGACAAGCGCGACGGGTACGATGTGATATTCGGCAATGCTGCACGGCTCGAAACGCTGCGCGCCCTGCGTGTGGAAGATGCCTCCGCCATCGTGTTGACAATGGATGCGCCCGTGCTGGCGCAGCAGCTGGTAGCGCGGCTGCGCAAGGCCTATCCCAAGCTGCTGATCGTTGCCCGCGCCCGCGACGCGGCGCATGCGGCGGCGCTCTACAAGGCTGGGGCAAGCCACGCAGTGCCCGAAACACTCGAAAGCTCGCTGCAGCTATCGGAAGCGGTGCTGGTCGATATCGGTGTTGCGATGGGCCCGGTGATCGCCTCAATCCACGAGAAGCGCGACGAAATGCGCGCCCAGATCCAGACGGACGGGGCGCTGGAGCATAAGCCCAAGTTGCGCACGAGTACCACGTCAGCCGACTGATCCGGACCTTCTTCGCTACCCAGCCATTGATAGGGAAAGGAGAAGATGCATGTCTGACACAGACCCGACGAAACCCGTCCCGAACGACGAGAAATTCAAGCCGCAGAACGTCGCCGATGGAGGCCGCGTAAAGCCATCCGCCAGGCGAGATGCGAACAGCCCTGCCGATACCGATGGCGAAAGCCTCAATCGCGGAAGCGAAGCCGAGGCACGCCGTGCAGGCAGCGGCGCACGCTAGCTATCCAGGCGGTCAGGCGCTCACTGCTTCACGCAAGGCATTGCGTACGGCATCCAGCGCGGCCTCGGCCTGAGTTGCGTCGGGGCCACCGCCCTGCGCCATATCGGGCCGGCCACCGCCGCCCTTCCCGCCAAGTTCGGCAACACCAGCACGAACCAGATCGACCGCGCTGAACCGCCCGGTCAGATCGTCGGTGACCGCAACCGCAAACGCGGCCTTGCCATCATTGGTCGCGCATATGGCGGCCACGCCCGATCCCAGACGTTGCTTCGCTTCGTCAAGCAGCGGGCGCAGGTCCTTGGGGTCGAGCCCGTCGATCACCTGACCCGAAAAAGCGATGTCGCCCACTTTCTCGTCCGCGGTCGCCGTATCGCCTGCGCCGCCTCCCAGCGCGAGCTGCTTCTTCGCGGCGGCCAGCTCTTTTTCGAGCCGCTTACGGTCCTCGATCAGCGCATCGAGCCGCGCCGCGACCTCGTCCGGCGTGGTCTTAAGGGCGGCGGCAGCGCTCTTCAGGCTGTTCTCGCGACCGACCAGCCACTGGCGCGCGGCCTCACCCGTCAGCGCCTCGATCCGGCGCACGCCCGAACTCACGGCACTCTCCGAAACGATCCGGAAGAGCTGGATATCGCCGGTCGCGTTCACATGGGTGCCGCCACACAGCTCGACCGAGTAGTTGCGGCCCTCACTGGCCTTGCGACCCATCGACAGCACACGAACTTCGTCCCCGTATTTCTCGCCGAAGAGCGCTAGCGCGCCTGCCTCAACCGCATCGTCGGGCGACATCAGCCGCGTGCCAACCGGTTCGTTCGCGCGGATTTCACCGTTCACCTCGGCCTCGATTGCGGCAATATCCTCTTCGCTGAGCGGCGCCGGGTGCGAAAAGTCGAACCGCAACCGATCTTCGGCCACCAGCGATCCCTTTTGGGTCACGTGGCCGCCAAGCCGGTTGCGCAGTGCTGCATGGACAAGATGGGTTGCCGAATGGTTGGCGCGAATGCGATCGCGGCGATCGGCATCGATCGTCAGGCGGACCTCGTCACCCACGCGCACTTCGCCCGCTTCGACCGTAGCGTGATGGGCATGAAGCCGGCCAAGCGGCTTGGCGGTGTCGCGCACGGTGATGCGCAGCCCATCGTGCGTGGCGATCGTACCACTGTCGCCCGCCTGCCCGCCGCTTTCGCCATAGAACGGCGTCTGATTGGTGAGCAGCGTGACCTCGTCGCCTGCCGCTGCGCTCTCAACCTCGGCGCCATCCTTCACGATTGCGACCACGCGGCCTTCGCCCTGCGTGGCTGAGTAGCCGGTGAACTCGGTCGCTCCCTCGCGCTCGGCAATGGCAAACCAGATTTCGCTGTCGGCAGCCTCGCCGCTGCCCTTCCAGGCCGCGCGAGCAGCCTCCTTCTGCCGCTGCATAGCTGCATCGAAGCCGGAGCGGTCCACGGCGATGCCCTGCGCGCGCAAGGCATCTTCGGTCAGGTCGTAGGGGAAGCCGTAGGTGTCGTAGAGCTTGAAGGCGACCTCGCCATCCAGCTCGTCGCCGTGCGAGAGGTCTGTCGTCGCCTCAGAAAGCAGGCGGAGCCCTTTGTCGAGCGTTTCGCGAAAGCGGGTTTCCTCGCGCTCCAGCGTTTCCTCGATCAGTGCCTGGCCACGCGTCAGCTCGGGATAGGCTTGCCCCATTTCCCCCACCAGAGTGGGGACGAGCCGGTGCATCAGCGGCGTCTTGGCACCCAGCAGGTGCGCGTGGCGCATGGCCCTGCGCATGATCCGGCGCAGCACGTATCCCCGCCCTTCGTTGGAGGGCAGCACACCGTCTGCGATCAGGAAACCGGTCGCGCGCAAGTGGTCGGCGATGACGCGGTGGCTGGCGATGGTCTCGTGCGTGGCATCTTCGTGAAGCTGCGATTCGGCTGCCTCGATCAGCGTCTGGAAAGTGTCCGTATCGTAGTTGTTGTGGACCCCCTGCAGCACCGCCGCGATCCGTTCCAGTCCCATGCCGGTGTCGATGTTCTGGTTGGGAAGATCGCCGACGATCTCCCCGCCACGCTGCTCGTGCTGCATGAACACGAGATTCCAGATCTCGACGAAGCGGTCTCCGTCCTCATCCGGCGAACCGGGAGGCCCACCTTCGATGTGATCGCCATGATCCCAGAATATTTCGGAGCAGGGCCCGCAGGGGCCGTCGTCACCCATGACCCAGAAATTGTCCTTGGTGGCAATGCGAATGATCCGGTCTTCGGGCAGGCCGGCGATCTTCTTCCAGAGGTCGAACGCCTCATCGTCCGTGTGATAGACGGTGGCCAGCAGGCGATCCGGATCTAGGCCGAATTCTTTGGTCAGCAGCGTCCAGGCATGCTCGATCGCCTCTTCCTTGAAATAGTCGCCGAACGAGAAGTTGCCGAGCATCTCGAAAAAAGTGTGATGCCGCGCGGTGTAGCCGACATTGTCGAGATCATTATGCTTGCCGCCTGCGCGCACGCACTTCTGCGCGCTGACAGCACGCGGGCCGGGAGGCGTCTCGAGGCCGGTGAAGACATTCTTGAACGGCACCATGCCTGCATTGACGAACATCAGGCTCGGGTCGTTATGCGGAACCAGCGGTGCCGAAGAGACGCGCGCATGCCCCTTGCCTTCGAAGAATTCGAGGAAAGTCCGGCGGATATCGTTTGTGCTCGTCATATCAGTTGCGAGTTAGGCAAGAAGGGGCTGGGCGACAAGCTTTCACGGCACGGATAGTTGAAGGGCGCGCCAAACGGAAAAGCCGGTTGCGATGCCTTCGGGGTGAAGGGCCGCAACCGGCTTTCCGGGTTCCCGGGCGCATCGCAAGCACCCGCTTGAGAAGAAGCGATCAGTCCTCCGCGTCAGGGCCGACCATCATCTCCTCGGCGACATCGTCGGTCTTGCCGCGGATCGCAGCCTCCAACTGGTCGCAAAGCTCGGGATTCTCTTTCAGGAAGGTCTTCGCGTTCTCGCGGCCCTGCCCGATCCGGGTGCTGTCGTAGGAGAACCACGAACCGGACTTCTCCACCAGGCCGGCCTTCACACCCAGGTCCAGGATCTCGCCGATCTTGGAGATACCCTGTCCGTACATGATATCGAATTCGACCTGCTTGAACGGCGGTGCGACCTTGTTCTTGACCACCTTCACCCGGGTCGAATTGCCGATAATCTCGTCGCGATCCTTGATCTGGCCGGTGCGGCGGATGTCGAGCCGGACCGAGGCGTAGAACTTGAGCGCATTGCCCCCGGTCGTCGTCTCCGGATTGCCGTACATCACGCCGATCTTCATCCGCAGCTGGTTGATGAAGATGACCATGCACTTCGAACGGTTGATCGACCCGGTCAGCTTGCGCAGGCTCTGGGACATCAGGCGTGCCTGCAGGCCGACATGGCTATCGCCCATCTCGCCTTCGATTTCGGCACGCGGGACCAGCGCGGCCACCGAGTCGACCACCAGCACGTCGATCGCATTCGAGCGGACCAGCGTGTCGGTAATTTCGAGCGCCTGCTCGCCCGTATCGGGCTGCGAGACGATCAGTTCGTCGATGTCCACACCCAGCTTGCGGGCATAGACCGGGTCGAGCGCATGCTCCGCATCGACAAAAGCGGCAGTGCCACCCGCCTTCTGGGCTTCTGCAATCACATGCAGGGCGAGCGTGGTCTTGCCCGAACTTTCCGGCCCGTAGACTTCGATCACGCGGCCCTTGGGCAGGCCGCCGATACCCAGCGCGATGTCGAGCCCGAGCGAGCCGGTCGAAATCGATTCGACATTCATTGCTTCCTTCGAGCCCAGCTTCATCGCCGAACCCTTGCCGAACGCGCGATCGATTTGTGCGAGCGCGGCGTCGAGCGCCTTTTGACGGTCCACGTTGCTTTCCTTGTCGTCTACCAGCTTCAGTTTCGCAGCCATCGCACGCTCTCCTTCCAGTGCCTAGGGGCGGACTCGCCTTTTCGACATGAGGAGTATGTACCGCTTCTGTTCTACTAGAACAAGGGGGGAACGATTATTTTTCCAGTCAGAGCGAAAAACACGAAAATTCAGGCCTTTGCTGTGCTCAACACCTCGCCCACCTTGCGCGATATTTGTTCCACGCTGAATGGCTTGGCGATGAAATGCATGTTGTCGATGTCGATTTCGCTGCGCAAGGTTTCCTCGGCATAGCCCGACATGAAGAGGATCGGGATGTCGGGCCGCAGCTTGCGGATGGCGCGCGCCATCGCGGGCCCATCCATGCCCGGCATCACCACGTCGGAAACGATCAGGTCGAACGCGCCGCCATTAGCGATTTCGGCCAGTCCGTCCTCGCCGTCGGGTTGCGCGGAGACGGTGAAGCCCGCTCTCACCAGTGCCCGCTCGGCCACTGCGCGAACCATGTCCTCGTCCTCGACCAGCAACACGCGCCCACCGCTCGACCATGAGCGCGCGGGTTCCTCTGCGTCGGGACGCTTTTCGTCGCCCGCCGGGGCGCCATGATGTACCGGCAGGTGGATCGCGAAGCACGCGCCCGCGCCCAGCCCCTCGCTCGGCCCCACGTTCTCTGCGCTGATATGACCGCCCGACTGGCGGATAATGCCGTAGACGGTCGACAGGCCCAGCCCGGTGCCCTTCCCCTGCTCCTTGGTGGTGAAGAAGGGATCGAAGATTTTGCCGAGCACCGCCTGCGGAATTCCGCCACCCGTATCGCGAACGATCAGCGCGGTATAATCGCCCGGCGGCATATCCGGCCCGTGTGCGCGGGTATCCTTTACGGTCACCTTGCGGGTCGACATCACCAAAGTGCCCGTGCCGTCGCCCTGCGCTGCGATTGCGTCGCGCGCATTGACCGCGAGGTTTACGATCACCTGTTCGAGCTGGCCCGGATCTGCACGAACGGGGCCAAGATCGCGATCGTGCCGCACGCGCAGTTCGATCTTCTCGCCCAACAGTCGCTTCAGCAACTGGCTGACCTCCGAGACGACATCGGGCAGCTGGACCACTTCGGGCCGCAAGGTCTGCTGGCGACTGAAGGCGAGCAATTGCCGGGTCAGGCTGGCCGCACGGTTCGAATTGGCGCGGATTTGCTGGATGTCGTCATAGTCGCTGTCGCCCGGCATGTGGCGCAGCAGCATGAGGTCACAATAGCCGATGATCGCGGTGAGCACGTTGTTGAAGTCGTGCGCGACACCGCCCGCCAGCTGGCCGATGGCCTGCATCTTGGTGGCCTGCGCCATCTGACGCTTGAGCTCGGTATCTTCCTTCTTGTCGGCCAGCGTCAGCAGGACTGCAGGTTCGCCCAGCCCCCGCATGCTTGCAAGGCCGAGCGAGACCGGCTCATCGGGCGAAGATGCCAGCCGCACCGCCACGTCTCCGCTGGCGATGCCTCCCTTGCCGAAACGTCGGACCGCGTCGGAGATCGCGCTCTTGTCTTCGCGCACGACCAGATCGGACGGGAATGTCGGTAAGCCCTGGTCGGGCCGCCCGATCGCGCGCAGAAAGGACGGGTTGGCAAAGAGGAAGCGCCCGTCGCGGTCGGTCATGGCGAGGCCCAGCGGCAAGGCTTCGATCAAGGCTTCCAGCTTGGGTGTCGCATCGCCGCCCGTATTGTCCGCCATCGGCGCATGCGCCTCGATCAGCAGCATCAGCGAGGGCGCGTCCTGCGGCTCGGCAGCCCAGTCGTCATCCAGATCGTTGAGCGAGACGTGGATGAGTTGGAACGAATCGCCCTCCCGCCCCGTGCGCGCGAAAAATATCCGCTCGCGCTCGTCCAGACGCAGGAAATCGGCAAACTCGCGGCCCGCCAGCGTGGCCGATGCATCGCCAGTGGCGCGCTCGGCGAAATCGGACGATGCTGCGCGCACCGTGCCGGTCGGTGAGACCAGCGCCGCGATCACGCCCACGCGGCCGAGCATGCGCCCCAGTGGCCCCGCAACGAGCTGACCGACCTCGGTCGCAAGGTCCTCGCTCGATTCGGGCCGGAAGCGCCAGACGAGATGATCGTCGCCGCGCCCGACACGCTGGGCCTCGACTTCCCAGCGCACGTCTTCCTTGCCGAGCGACAGGTGCGAGGCATGGGAACGGCCTTCCCGCCACGCCTCGCGCGCGGTCTTGAGCAACATCTCGGCGGCGTTCTCTTCCGACAGCGTGAGATTGGGCGGCGCCCTTTCGACCCCGAACCGCGCAGAAAATGCCGCGCTGGCGCAGACCAGGCGATTGGCGCGGTCGGTTATCGCGACCAGCATGCCCGGCTGGTCGATTGCGGCCAGCGTCACACTCCAGTCGGGCGGCGCAAGCGCATCAGCCTGCTTCGCACCGGCCTTGCCGCGCAGGACGATTAGCAGGGCCATCAGGGTTGCAAGACCACCTGCATAGGCGGCGGTGAGAATTGGCAATTCGCTGAGCAGCCAGACAGCACTGATGCTGACCAGCAGCGCGAGTGCCAGGACCAGCCAGCCCATCGGAGTGCCCTTGTCGGCCGGCTCGTCAAGGGGCGTCACGAAGCCGATTCCCGACTGCTCTCGTCCTGGCTGCCCTCGTCCTGGCTGACCTCGTCCTCAATGCGGTAGTCGAGCGCAACCTGCTGGCGAGCAAGGTTACCACGCGAAAGGCGCTTCTTGCGGCGGCGGCCCATGGCGAACCGCCATACCCACTTGGTAATGAAATAGCCTATCGGGGGGAACAGCGTCGCGAACAGGAAGAAGCCCAGCACTGTCGCCCCGGCCGCCTGGAACAGGCCGCCCAGCGACATTACGCTATCATTCTGCAGGATCGCCTCGCCCGTGTCGGGCGCGAAGCTGAGGACCTTGTGGCCCACGCGATTGGCCGCCCAGATCCAGAACGGGAAGGTCAGCGGGTTGGTCACCAGCGTCACTCCGCTGGCAATCGGCACATTGGCGCGTACCGTGAAGGCGAGCACTAGCGCGAGGAAGATCTGCCCGACCGGGATGACGAAGCCCGCAAACAGGCCGAGCGCCACTCCGCGCGGCACGTTCCGACGGGTAAAGCGCCATAATTCCGGGCTCAGAAAACGGTGCGCAATGGGCTTGAGAACGCGGTTTTGCGCCAGCCATTCGCGATCGGTATATTTGCGAATGTAGCCCCATACCGCCGATCGCGCGGTCGGCTTGTGGAGGCTGTCTGATCGCTGGTTCATAAGGCTCGTTAGATGATGGTGTCGCGCGACCCGAAGGGCAAGCCGCGGCACGTGTTTTTCACCCTCCCGAAGGGCCCCGTCGGGGATAGCTGCAAGGCGGTGGCTGCTTCCTTAATCACCACCACCCGTTCACCGCAAAAAACGCCCTGCCCGTCAGCCGCGATCCCGCATGATGCGCGCCTTGTCGCGCTGCCAGTCGCGATCCTTGATGTAATCGCGCTTGTCCTTCGTCTGGCGTCCCTTGGCCAGAGCCAGTTCGACCTTCGCCCGACCCTGTCCGTTGAAATACACAGAAAGGGGGACAAGCGTCATTCCCTTGCGCTCAACCGCACCTAGCAGCTTTTGGATCTCGCGTGTGTGCAGCAACAGCTTGCGCGGCCGCTTGGGCTCGTGGTTCAGCCGGTTGCCGTGGGTATATTCGGGGATGTTGGCATTGATCAGCCATGCCTGCCCGTCGCGCACCTCAGCGTAGGATTCCGCTATCGTCGCCTCACCCGACCGCAGCGATTTCACTTCGGTACCCTGCAGCGCGATGCCTGCCTCGAACTTCTCCTCGACCTCATAGTCGAACCGCGCGCGCCGGTTTTCGGCGACGACCTTGCGCTTGTCGAAAGTGGCGGGTTTGGGGCGAGCCATAAGGGGGCGCGATGTAGGCGCAGGCGCGGCAAAGGGAAAGGGGCGTCGAGAATGCATTGTCTTTGCGAGCTTTTCTGGCAAAACCTACGCACTGGATCTGTTTCTTGGGGGGCACATGCCGCGTATCGCGCAACTCGGGCCGCTTCTTGCGGCGTTTCTCATCGTGTACAGCGCGGGATCGCTGCAAGCCCGTGAACCGGCACCACTCACCGCCTATGGTGCCCTTCCCGATGTGGAAGATGCCGCGATTTCTCCCAGCGGGACCATGATCGCGTTCCTGACCACCGTGGAGGGCGCACGTCAGCTCGTGGTTCTGGGACCGGACAGGAAACCCTTTCATCGGGTAGTGGTGGGCGATGCGAAGATCCGCTATTTCGACTGGATCGGCGACGATCGACTGCTGCTGACGTTCAGCGAGACGCAGGACGTGCACGGCTTCACGGTCGACAAACTCGAAATTGCGAGCGCGCGAATCCTGACGATCGGTCCTGACGGCGGGATGGAGACCGTGTTCTCGGACGACCAGCAGCTGCTCGACGCTATCTTCGGCAGCCACGGAATGCGGCAGGTGGAGGGGAAATGGGTCGCCTATTTCGGCGCGCTGAAACTGAAGCGCGACACGTACCAGCCAGGATATGTTTTCGACCACGGCCGACCCTTCCTCTATGCATTCGACATCGAGGCGAACAAATCGAGCGAAGTCGCCAAAGCGCCGAGCGAAGGCACGTGGCGCGACTGGCTGGTCGATCGCGACGGCAACGTGGCGGCAACCTTCGATATCGATAACGACAATGGCCGCTGGGAAATTCGCAACGCAGACAACAAACGTATTGTCGAAGGTCGGGACGAAGCAGGTCGTGTGGGACTGATCGGCCTCGGGTATGGGGGCACCTCGGCGATCTATTACCAGCGCGACGAGGAAGGCCTTACGGAACAGTTCGAGGTGCCCCTGGCGGGCGGGACCGCCCGGCCCTTCCTTGTGGAGGCCGATGTCGACCGCCTCTATTTCGACGAACTGAGCGGCCATTTGATCGGTTATCTCGATGCGGAAAATGGCCCGGTATTCGCCGATGAAAAGCAGCAGGACGCAGCCCGCAAAATTCGCGACACCTTCGCCGAGTTGGACATGCGGATGGTGGACTGGACGCCGGGACTGGGCAATGTGCTCGTCCGTACGAGCGGCAACGGCGATAGTGGATCTTACTACATAGTCGATCTTAGCACGATGCGGGGCGAAGTCTTCGCACGCGAACGCTTGGCCATCGAACCCGACATGGTCGGCCCGGTTTCGACCTTTCAATATACCGCCGCGGACGGGCTGGAGATGGATGGCATCCTGACCTTGCCGCCGGGACGCGAGCCGAAGGGTCTGCCGCTGATCATGCTCCCCCACGGCGGGCCCCATTCGGCGGACCGCGAACAGTTCGACTGGTGGGCGCAGGCCTTTGCCTCGCGCGGCTATGCGGTGTTCCAACCGAATTTTCGCGGTTCGACCAACCGGAGTGACGCCTTCAGGCTGGCCGGATACGGCGAGTGGGGGCGCAAGATGCAAACCGATATTTCCGACGGGCTGGAGGCGCTGGCCAGCGCAGGAATCGTCGATCCCGAGCGCGCCTGCATCGTCGGCGCCAGCTATGGCGGCTATGCCGCGCTTGCCGGGGTGACGCTGCAGCAGGGAATCTATCGTTGCGCGGTGGCGGTCGCTCCGGTCAGCGACATCAGGGCGATGTATAATGAGGATTTCCGCGCGTCGGGTAGGCAGCGGGTCACCAGGGAGGCACTGCTGCAACAACTGGGACCGCGCGACCGCTGGAACGATGTCTCCCCACGTCGCCATGCAGAGCAGGCCGACGCGCCGATCATGTTGATCCATGGGCGAGAAGATACGGTGGTGCCTTTTTCGCACTCGACCAAGATGGCGGACAAGCTGAAGGACGCTGGCAAGCCGTACGAACTGGTCGCGCTGGAGGGTGAAGACCACTGGCTGTCGCTTTCGACCACGCGGCGGCAGATGCTCGAAGCAGCAATGGGCTTCGTGCAGAAGCACAATCCTGCGGAATAGTCAGTGCGCCCTGTGGTTGCGCGCTTGTCGCATCGCCGGTGCTGGCCGATAGGTGGCGGGTGACAGATCCCGAGCCTTTCGTCATCCATGATCGGAGCATTGCGCCCGGCACATCGGCGATCCTGAAAATCCCGGTGAGCCAGCAGGTGACCGGGCTGGAGGCTTCGCTCGCGCTCAAGGTGCTACATGGCGCGAAGCCGGGGCCGTGCGTGTTTGTGAGCGCTGCGATCCACGGTGACGAGATTGTCGGCACCGCCATCGTCCAGCGGCTGCTCGACCACCTGATGCCGGGCGACCTTGCGGGCACGCTGATCTTCGCGCCCGCAGTTAATATTTACGGGTTTGCTGCACACAGTCGCTACCTGCCCGACCGGCGCGATCTCAACCGCAGCTTCCCCGGCTACGAGCACGGCAGCCTCGCCGCGCAGCTGGCACACACGTTCCTGACCAATGTGATCGACCGGTGTTCGCTTGGCATCGACATGCACAGCGCCGCCGTACACCGTTACAACCTGCCGCAGATCAGGATCGCGTCGGACAGCCCATACCTCACCGAGCTGGCGATGGCCTTCGCCCCGCCCATTATCATCGAGAGCCCGCTGCGCCCCGGATCGATGCGCGCGCTCGCTGCCGAGCGAGAGACCCCGATGCTGCTGCTGGAAGCGGGCGAGGCGCTGCGCTTCGATCGCTATGCGATCAAAGTCGGCGTGTCGGGCGTGCTGCGCGTGCTGGCGCATATCGGGATGGTCGAGCGTGCGGACGAGCTCGACGATGTAGACGTGCCGATGCGCGCCAACCGCTCAAGCTGGGTGCGTGCACCGCGCGGCGGCGTTTCTCGCCGGGTGCGCAAATCGGGCGACATCGTGCGCAAGGGCAACCTCCTCGCGGTGGTCGGCGGGCTGTTCGGGGAAGACGGGATGGAACTGGTCAGCCCGGTCGACGGAGTGATCATCGGCCACGCGACGTTGCCGGTGGTCAACCAGGGCGATGCGCTGTTCCATATTGCCGAGGTCGAGACGCTGGCCGACGTCGGCAAGGATGCGCGCAGCATCGTGGAGGCGATGGCGGTCAGTGAACCTCCGCACCCGCCGACCACGCTGCTTGACGAGGACGAGGTGCTTTAGCGCATTCCCGTTCGATTGCAGGCGGGTCCAAATCGGCGCTATTCGGCGGTCAACTCCTCGATCTCGGCGGCCTTCCGATCCAGATCGTCGGCCATGATTTCGGCGAGTTCAGCCTTGTCGGCGACCGGTGGCGGGACGGCCCCTCGTCCCAAAGCAATCGTATCGCCTGCTGTGACCAGTTTCTCTTCCAGCAATGTGTCGCCGTCAAACAGCTGCCCAAGTAATCGCAATGGCGTGTTGCCGAAACTCTGGGCGTAGAATGTGAAGGGCGCGGTAAGGGCAAAGGTTTCAGAGGATCGGTTCAGATCCCTAAGCAACTGCATATCGTCGTAACTGAAGGCGTCATTTGCATCGACATAACCCACCCTTCCCGGATTTCTGTTTCCAGCGAAGCATCCCGTCAACGCCATCGGGCGGCCATGGATATCTACGCAGCTCAGCTTGACCGTATAGACCCCATAGAGCTCTGCGTCGGTATACTCCTTGTCGCCTTTCGCGAGCGCCCTCTCGGGTGACTGTGCCGTATCCTCGGTCGCGACATTGGCGGGGCGTGCAGGACATCGGACGAGTACGTGCTGCTCTCCGTCCATCTGGGTCACCAGCATCCTGTCCGCATCCAGCGGCTCCACCACTTCATGCCCCATCGCATCGTCGAAGGGATTGTAAAAGTGCACTTCGTTGCCCTGGATTTCGTAAGGCTCTTCCCCGTCCTCGAACACTATCGTTCCGTCGGATGAATACGTTGCGGCCAGGCCATACTCGGCAAAACAGTCGTCCGCACTCGCGGCCCACTCGCCTGCCAGATAGGCGATTGTCACGTCCGGCGCATCTGGCTCACTGGAGCAGGCAATCGCGAGCAAAGGGAGCAGAAGCAGCCAACACGAAATCTTCGACAAATTCTTCTCCAGTCACGCGAGTCTATTAGCCGTTACCTATGATCGCCGCCGCACACGATTTCAGCATGAGTCCCGAAAACGACCTAGCCACGAAATACAGTAATCACACCAATCCCGCATGCTCCAGCGCTTGGTCGACCGCATAGCGCGCGGCTTCCGAGCAGGCGGTCAAAGGCAGGCGAACTTCGTCGGTCATCCAGCTCTGCGTGCGCGACAGCGCAAACTTCACCGGCGCGGGGCTCGAATCCTCGAACATCGCGTAGTGCAGCGGATAGAGCCGATCGTTCAGCTCGCGCGCCTTCACAAGGTCGTTCTCCGCGCACGCCTGCTGGAACTGCGCGCACAGGGCAGGCGCGACGTTCGCGGTGACCGAGATGCAGCCCTTCCCACCCGCCGCGTTGAACGGCAGCGCCAGCTCGTCATTGCCCGAAAGCTGGCAGAAATCGCGAGAGATACCCATGCGGTGGTCGGCCACGCGTGACAGATCCTCGCTCGCGTCCTTGATCGCCACGATCACCTCGGGGAATTTCTCGGCCAGTTCGCACACCGTTTCGGGCAGGATATCGGTCACGGTGCGCCCCGGCACATTGTAGAGCACGATGGGCAGCTCGCCATGCTCGGCCAAGTGGCTGAAATGCGCGATAAGCCCTGCCTGGCTCGGCTTGTTGTAATAGGGCGCGACGCACAGGCCGGCAGTCACGCCCGCCTTCTTGGCGAACTTCAGGTGCAGCAGAGCGTTGTTCGTGTCATTGCTGCCGCACCCGGCGATAATCGGCACGCGGCCCGCCGCCTGCTCCACGCAAAGCTCGATCACCCGGTGGTGCTCGGCATTGGAAAGCGTCGACGCCTCTCCGGTCGTCCCGCACGGCACTAGCGCCGCACTGCCCTGCTCAATCTGCCAGTCGACGAGCGTGCGGAACGCCGCCTCGTCCAGCTTGCCGTCCCGGAATGGGGTTACCAACGCGGGAATCGAGCCTGAGAACATTTGAAGAGCTCCTGCAAAGGGACTATGTAGATGCGGCAATCCGGGGTGTTTTCGCCCCATTACCACCCTTTTTCGTTCAGTGCCTGATAAGGAGCCAGCGGCCATAATGTCCAGCATGACCCGACTTCCATTTCTGGCCCTCGCGCTTGTTTCCACCACCTCGATCACCCCGCCCGCATTCGCACAGGATGCAGCGAGCTGGGACCGTGCCCGGGCTGAGCTGATCGCCTCTGCCCCCACGCAGATGGCGCAGGTCGTCAGCCGGTGGGAATACCTGATCGGGCAGACCGATCTGCCGTTTACGGAATATGCCGCTTTCCTGCTCGCCTACCCTGACTTTCCGCAGGGCGACCGGCTGCGCACGCGCGCCGAGAACGCACTCGACCAGAGCGTCGCGACGCCCGAAAGCCTGGTTGCCTATTTCGACGCCCTCCCCCCCGTGACAAACGCGGGCAAGGCGCGTTACGCACTGGCGCTCTCCTCCGTCTCGCGGCCCGAGGCTGCGGCGATCGCACGCGAGGCGTGGCGTGGCGGACAGATGAGCGCGACGAGCGAGCCGTACCTGCTCTCGCTGTTCGGCAACCAGTTCACGCCGGAAGATGAAGATGCGCGGATGAACGCGCTGCTCTGGCAGAGCGCGACTGAGGCTGCGCAGCGGCAGATCACCCGCGTGTCGCCCGCCAGGCGCGACCTGTTCACCGTGCGGCTTGCGCTGGTGCAGGGTTATGGTGCGCAAAGCGCGGGTGTAGCCACGCCACCCGATGCCAACCAGGACGCGGGCTACGTCTACAACCTCGCGAAATATTATCGCGAGAACCGCCAGCTGCCGCAAGCGATTGCACTGCTTGCGAACCGCCCGTCGTTCGACCGGCCCGCCTTCGATCCGGAGGATTTCGTGGGCGAGGCGCTGCGCATCGCGCGTAGTGCAGGCTCCGATCCCTCGGTCGCCATTGCAGCGAAGGTGGACGACCTGTTCGCGCCGGGCACCGATATTTCCAAGGAAGCCTATCGCCTGCGCGACGATTACACGTCGCTGATGTGGCTGGGCGGCACGAATGCCTACTGGAACCTCGGCCAGCCGGGGCGGGCCGCGCCGCTGTTCTACCGCTATGGTGCAGCCGCGCAGACCCCGCAGACCCGCTCCAAGGGCTTCTACTGGGCGGGCCTGGCGTCGGAACGCGCAGGAGATCGCGACGAAGCCAATCGTTATTACGAGATGGCAGCGGCCTACCCCGATCGCTTCTATGGCCAGCTGTCGCTCGCCAAACTGGGCCGCGACGTACCCTCGCTTGCTGGCAATAGCGTTGCCCTGCCCAGCGCGCAGCAGCGTGCAAAATTCGAGAACGCTACGCTGACCCGCGCTGTGCGTGAAGTCGCGCGCGAGGCGCCGTGGCGCACGGGCATCCAGTTCTACCAGGAAATCTCCGACCGGGCAGACACGCCCGAAGAGCACGCATTGGTGGCGGAACTCGCGCGCGAGACCGGGCGCCGCGATCTGGCGGTAAACGTCGCCGAAGCGGCCGCAGCCGATGGACATCGCGGCTTCGTGCAGCAGGGCTTCCCCACGGTCAGTGCGCCGGGCGGCTCCAATTGGACAATGGTGCACGCGATCTCGCGCCAGGAAAGCCAGTTCGCCGCCAATGCCATCAGTCATGCGGGCGCTCGCGGTCTCATGCAGCTGATGCCGGGCACTGCGCGCGAGCAGGCGGGCAAGCTGGGCCTCGGCTACAGCCGGAGCGACCTAATCAACAACCCGACCTACAACATGCAGCTGGGTGACGGTTATTTCGCGCGAATGATGAGCTACTACAACGGCTCATACCCGCTCGCGATTGCGGCCTACAATGCGGGGCCCGGCAACGTGAACAAGTGGCTGCGCGCCAATGGCGATCCGCGCGATGGCGGTATCGACTGGGTCACCTGGATCGAGCGTATTCCGATCTACGAGACCAAGAATTACGTGCAGCGCGTGATCGAAAATGCCGCAGTATACGAGCAGCTCAACCCCAACCGCGCCGAATATGGCAGGCCGCGGATGGCGGGTGACTTCCTGCGCTGATCTGAGCTAGCCTGCCACGAATGAAGGGCGACAATCCGATCACTCCCGCTGGCTATGCCGCGATGAAGGCGCGCTACGACCACCTGCTGGGCACGGCGCGGCCAGAGATTGTGGAGATCGTAAGCTGGGCGGCGGGCAATGGCGACCGCAGCGAGAACGGCGATTATCTCTACGGGCGCAAGAAGATGCGCGAGATCGACCGCGAACTGGCACACTTGGCACGCCGGATGAAGGCCGCGCGCGTGATCGACCCGGCGGACCAACCCAACCGGGCGAGAGTGTTCTTCGGCGCGACCGTCACTCTGGTCGATGAGGACGAGCGCGAGAAGGTGCTCACTCTGGTGGGCGATGACGAGGCCGAGGCAAGCGAAGGCCGGATCGGCTGGGGATCGCCGATGGCACGTGCGCTGCGCGGGGGCGAAGTGGGCGACGCGCGTATGGTGAAAGGTCCAACCGGCCTGCGCGAATGGGAGATACTCTCGATCAGCTACCCTGCGAAAAAGAGCGAGGCGGCATGAAGCGCGCAGCCCTGGCCCTGGCCGCTCTGGCCACCTTGGCGAGCCCCGCCCTGGCGCGCTCGTCGCTCGGCATCTTCGACGACTGGGGCGCGTTCCGCGATCCGCGCCAGCCGCGATGCTATGCCATTTCCAAGGGCGAGCGCAGCAAGGGTGCACGCGACTTCGATCCCTATGCCACCATCGCGACCTGGCCCAAGCGCAGGGTGCGCAACCAGGTGCATGTGCGCCTTTCGCGCAGGCTCGCGTCGGACGGCAAGGTCGTGCTGCGTGTTGGCGGAGAAAGCTATCGCCTGACCGCCGGCGAGGCCGATGCTTGGGCCGTAGACAAGCGGATGGATGCAGCCATCGTCGCCGCCATGCGATCGGAATCCCGGATGAGCGTTTCGGCCACCGACCGGGGCGGCAACCGTTTCACCGATCAGTACAGCCTGTCTGGCGTAGCCACCGCAATCGATGCGGCCGTCATCGCCTGCGCGAGGGACTAGATTTTAGTCATACCTCCCACCCCACCTCCCCACCCGGCCACCAATGATCCCATCAGCCTATGGTGGCCGGGTGGGGAGGTGGGGTGGGAGGTCCGCAACAAAAAGGGCGCGGCCCGCCAAGGCCACGCCCTCCCTTAGTACGTCTGGCTATCCGGTAGCGCCTAGAAGCGCATGCCGAGGCCCACTGTCACCTGATGGCGATCCGTATCCACGTTGAAGCGGTCGCTATCGGGCAGCGTGCCTTCGAAATCGACTTCCGCATCCGAGTAGTTCGAATAACGGTACTCGATATTGGTGAAGAGGTTGCGGCCAAAGGCATATTCCAGGCCGCCGCCGACGCGATAACCATCGAGATCGTAATCAGTGTCGAACTCGGTCGTGCCATCGTCGCTACGGATGTTGAGCTTGGCGTTGGTATAGCCGCCCTTGGCATAGAACATCATGTTCTCGTTGGCCTTCACACCCACTCGTGCGCCCAGATACAGGTCGCGCTCGGGCGAGACATTGCCGAAGCCGAAGCCTTCGAAATCGCCATTATTGAAATCGGTATCGGCGCTCGAGCCGCTAAATTCGGCTTCCGGGCCGATCACGACGCTGCCAAGGTCGACATCATAGCCAACGGCCGCGCCGTAGATCACGCCCTCGGTTGTCTGGTCGTTATTGTCATTGCCATCATCGTCCACGCTGCTGCCAGCAGTCAGGCTGTCATAGCCGGTGACGCCCTGCACGCGGAAACCGGTGAACGGCGAGTCCGCATCCTGAGCCGCTGCGGGGGCAGCGAGCGCAGCGAGCGAACCGGTGGCGAGCAATACAATCATCTTATTCATCGGGGGTACTTCCTTCTTCATCTGTGCCGTCTGCGATGCGGCACGCAGGGAAGGAATGACGCCGGGGCCCGCGAAGTTTCATTAACGTCACACAACAAGAAACTGTTGCAAAGACGTAACAATGTTGCGTCGAAGCGAGGATTTCGCGCGGCGAAAATCCGGAACCTTGGGGGCGGTCGCACGTGCGATGCTGGCATTCGGCTGCCGAAGCGATTATGTGCGCCCTTCCCATGGCCAATACCGACCTCATGAGCATTCCCGGGCAGATCGACCCGGTGCCGACCCCGCGCGATATTACGCCGCGGGCCGACGGGCGCGTCGATCTAATGGGCCTGCCCAAAGCGCGTATCCGCGAGCTGTTCGAAACAGCCGGGCTCGATGCAAAGGCGGCCAAGCTGCGGTCGAAGCAGGTGTACCACTGGCTATACCACCGCGGCGTCACCGACTTCGAGGCGATGACCGATATCGCCAAGACGATGCGCCCGTGGCTCACCGAACGCTTCGTGATCGGGCGTCCCGAAGTGGTCGAGGCACACCACTCGACCGACGGAACCCGCAAGTGGGTTCTCCGCACTTCCGACGGCAATGATTTCGAGATGGTGTTCATCCCCGATGCGGATCGCGGGACTTTGTGCATCTCCAGCCAGGTCGGCTGCACGCTGAATTGCCGTTTCTGCCACACGGGGACCATGCGGCTGGTGCGCAACCTGACGCCGGGCGAGATCGTCGGGCAGGTCATGCTCGCGCGCGATGCGCTGGGCGAATGGCCCAAGGGCCGGATGGACCACCTCGAAGAGGAGTCCGAAGCGGCCTACACCGCCGACGGGCGCCTGCTGACCAATATTGTGCTGATGGGCATGGGCGAGCCGCTGTACAATTTCGACAATGTCCGCGACGCCATGAAACTTGTCATGGACGGCGACGGGCTGGCCCTGTCGAAACGCCGTATCACGCTGTCGACAAGCGGGGTCGTGCCGATGATGGAGCGTTGCGGCGAAGAGATTGGCGTCAACCTCGCGGTCTCACTCCACGCGGTGAGCAAGGATGTGCGTGACGAGATCGTGCCGCTCAACCGCAAGTATGGGATCGAGCAGCTGCTGCAGGCCTGCGCCGACTATCCCGGCGCCAGCAACGCGCGGCGGATCACCTTCGAATACATCATGCTCAAGGACAAGAACGACAGCGACGAGGACGCGCGCGAACTTGTCCGGCTGCTGCGGCAATACGATCTTCCAGCGAAGGTCAACCTGATCCCTTTCAACCCGTGGCCGGGCAGCGACTACGAGACATCCACGCCCGAACGCATCCGTGCCTTTTCGGATATTGTGTTCGAAGGCGGCATCAGCGCACCCGTGCGCACGCCGCGTGGACGCGATATCGGCGCGGCCTGCGGCCAGCTGAAGACAGCGGCGGAGAAGAAGAGCCGCGCGCAACGGGATCGCGAAGCTGCGGCAGAGGCTGACGCGGCGTGAGTAGCGACCCGGTAGGTGAGACCATCGCTTACTACGAGAAGGCCGCGCCGCACTATACCGCCAGCACTGCGCAGGATCGTCACCGCCACCTCGATCCCTTCCTTGACCGGCTGGAACCTGGCGCCTTTATCCTCGAACTCGGCTGTGGCTGCGGTGCCGACGCCGCGCATATGGTCAAGCGCGGGTTTCGGATCGATGCGACCGACGGCACACGCGCCATGACACGCAAGGCGGAGGAGCGGTTCGGCATTACCGCGCGCATCATGCGCTTCGATGAACTTGAGGCGGTGCGCGAATATGATGCCGTGTGGGCGCATGCCTCGCTGCTCCATGCCCCGCGTGCCGCCCTGCCTCAAATCTTCCAACATATTCACACGGCACTCAAACCGGGCGGTCTCCACTTCGCCAATTACAAACTAGGCGACGATGCCCACCCTGACGAGGGGCGCGATCCGCTGGGCCGCTGGACCAACTTGCCCGATACCGACTGGCTTATGGAAGCCTATCGCACTGCCGGGTTTACGCTCGTGGACGGGGAAACCTATCGCGGCAATGGCTCCGACGGTGTGCGGCGGGACTGGCTTGCACTGACCGTCCGGCGCGGCTGAAGCTTTGGGCCAAGACTTGGCGCGGATGATGGGCTAGGCTCTGCAAATGCCGGAGCCCTGCCCATGACAGCCAAGCCCGCCGTTCTCGTCACCGGAGGGGCACGACGCCTGGGTGCGGCCTTTGCACGGGCATTCGCCGATGCGGGCTGGCACGTGGTCATCCACTATCGCTCCTCGAAAGACGAAGCGGCGGCGTTGGCGGGAGCGTTGCCTTCAGCCGAAACCGTGCAGGCCGATCTGGCCGAGGCTCGCGCGTGCGATGCGCTGGCGCGCGACCTGTCTGAACGGCTCACCGACTGGCGCTGCCTGCTCAACTCGGCTGCGATTTTCGAGGCTGATTCTGTCACCGCGCTCTCCCCCGAGAGGTTCGCGCGTGCAATGGAGATTAATGCGCGCGCGCCGGCCACGCTTGCACAAAGCTATCTCAAGCACGCCCGTGCTCGCGATGGTCGGCGTGTGATTCAGGTGACCGACCAGAAGCTCGCCAATCCGAACCCCGACTTCTTCAGCTATACGATGAGCAAGCATGCGGCGGACGCGAGCATAGCGATGCTGGCGATGGGCGCTGCTGCTCCGGCAGACCGAATCTACGGCCTCGCCCCGGGCGCGATCCTCGCCAGCCATGACCAAAGCGAAGAAGAAGCAGCCCGATCCCACCTGCTCAACCTGCGGCGACGCAGGACCACACCCGAAGATGTCGCGGAAGCGGCGGTGTTCCTCGCGAGTGGCGACCTCGCAAGCGGGGAAACCCTGTTCGTCGACAGCGGCCAGCACCTGCTCAGCCTGTCGCGTGACGTGATCTATCTCGAACGGGAGAGCGCATGATGGCGGGTGGCAGACGCACGGACAGGCATTTCGTTTCGACGCGCATCTGGCACTGGGTCAACCTGATCGCGATCATCGTGCTGTTCATGAGCGGGCTGAACATCTCCAATGCGCATCCGTACCTGTACTGGGGCGATTGGGGGTTTGCCCCCGAGCAAGCGTGGCTGGAGGTGCCGCGCTTCCCCGGCTGGATGACGCTGCCGGGTTATTACAGCCTCGCCAAAGCGCGCGACTGGCACCTGCTGATGGCCTTCCCTTTCGCCTTCGGGCTTCTCTTCATGTGGGGCGCAATGCTGTGGAACCGCCACTTCAGGCGCGACCTCGCCACCAGCAAACGCGAGTGGAGATGGTCGGCGATCAGGCGAGACATTCTCCAGCACCTGCGCTTCGATTTCACGCATGCAGGCGACGGCAAGTATAATTTCCTCCAGAAGCTCGCCTATGGGGGCGTGCTGGGAATCCTGCTTCCGGGCATGGTGCTGACCGGGCTCGCGATCAGCCCGGGGATGGAGCCGACCTTGTGGTGGCTGGTCGATATCCTCGGCGGACGCCAGAGCGCGCGCTCGATCCATTTCCTCTTCGCTTGGGCCCTGGTCGGGTTCTTCATCGTCCACGTCGCGCTGGTGCTGCTGACGGGGCCGATCGGCCACCTGCGATCGATGATCGTGGGCGGCGATCACCAGCCTACCAACCCGCCTTTCGCGAAGACCGACACGGGAGAATCGGCATGAGCATCCTGATGAAGCGCCGCAATGTCCTGCTCGGTTCCGGCGCGCTCATGCTCGGCGCGTGTTCCAAGGTGCATGAGTCCGAGAGCGGCAAGACGTTCTTCGAAGGGGTCGACGACTGGCACCAGGGTCTTCAGCGCGCGCTCACCTCGCGCAATGCGCTCGCCCGCGAATATGCGCCGGAGGACATCTCGCCCTTCTTCCGAGGCAACGGATCGACCGACCCGCAGAACGATGGCTACCCGGATCATGTGGCGAGCAACTTTGCCAATTGGCGCTTCACCGTCGGCGGGCTGGTTGAGCGCAATCTCTCCTTCACGCTCGACCAGATCATGCAGCTGCCGCAGCGCACCCAGATCACGCGCCACGACTGTGTCGAGGGGTGGAGCGCCATCGGCCAGTGGACCGGCCCGCAACTCTCAACCTTCCTCCAGCTCGCACGCGTGCGCGACAATGCCCGCTATGTCGTGTTTCGCTGCGCCGACGATTATACGCAGGGCCGCTATTACGAGAGCATCGACATGATCGACGCCATGCACCCGCAAACGATCATTGCGCACCGCCTGAATGGAGAGCCCCTGCCCGTCCGCAATGGTGCACCGCTACGTGCGCGAGTGGAGCGGCAGCTGGGCTACAAGCACGCCAAGTACCTGACCGGGATAGAGGTGGTCGCAAGCTTCGCCGATATCGGCCTTGGCAAGGGCGGGTATTGGGAAGATCATGGTGGCTACCAATGGTACGCCGGCATGTGAGCCGCTTGTCCCGGCGCTGACCCGAAGTTAGGCCGACGCAAAGCGATCGAATAAGGAATGACAGGCGATGGCCAACGCTTGGGACGATGATGAAGTCCGTGTTCTGGTAGGATGGACCGCGCAGGATTACGGCGCGAGCATGATCCTGCGCCTCGAAACCGTGACCAACCTGCCCGAGAGCGAGGACGATGTGCTCGTCTCGCGCATGGTCATGAACAAGGACCAGGCCGTGCAGCTGGGCAACATGCTGTTCGAAATGTCGGGCAGGCTCCCTCCCAAAAAGGGCAAGGCGCCGCTGCTCGATCGCGTGATGGGCCGCAAGTCGGACTGACCGGGCTCAGGCCGGATATTTCTCGTCCATCGACGCCTTGTCGAAGACGATCAGCTCTTCCAGCACATCGAGATCGATCTTGTTGAGCCGCGTCACGTAGAGACACGAGACCCCGCGCTTGTGCGGGCCGAGCCTGTCGAGCAATTCCTGCTGCTTCGCCTGCTTGTCGGGCGCGCTGGTGCAGCCAAGCACATAGAGACTCATGTTGGCCTTGCGCGGGCTGAACCCGCTGCGCGGCGCATCGCCCGAACGACCGCTGTCGTACTGGTAGTGATAGCTGCCGAAACCGATGATGCTGCTGCCCCACAGCACAGGCTCCTCCCCGGTGATGCGGGCGAATATCTCCAGCAGGACCCGCGCGTCCTCGCGCCGTCCGGCATGCTCGACGTTATCTATGAACTGCTCGACACTCGCGTCGGTCGGCTTGGTCGTGTTCTCGGCCATGCATGATCGAGTAGCACGGATTTGCCCGGTGACGTGAATTTGAAATGCGCCGCCATTGCCCCCATTTTGGACCCCGGGTAGATGAAGGAATGATCGCCATGGCTGGTGGATGGGCGCGCGATGGCGCCGTACAGGACCAGATCGACGATACGGTGTCCGATGCCGTGAGTGCCGCACGCTCGCGGATGCCGAGCGGCGAGAGCGAGCAGTGGTGCATCGAATGCGGCGAGGAAATCCCCGAGAAGCGTCGGGTTGCACTGCCCGGCGTGAAGCGCTGCGTCGAATGCCAGTCCGGGCAGGACGCCGCCGTGCGCAGCAACGGGATCAACCGGCGCGGCAGCAAGGACAGCCAGCTGCGATAGGCCCGCTTTAGCGCGTTGCGCGGTTCCGCAGTCGCTGCTAGCCGCGCGCGATGAGCAGCAAACCTGAGAACAAGCGCGTCGTCCTGGCCTATTCGGGCGGCCTCGATACCTCGGTCATCGCCAAGTGGCTGGAGGTCGAACGCGGGCTGGAGGTTGTCACCTTCACCGCCGATCTCGGCCAGGGCGAGGAAATCGAACCGGCCCGCACGAAGGCGCGCGCAATGGGCATCCCGGACAAGCACATCTTTATCGAGGATCTGCGGGAGGAATTCGTCCGCGATTTCGTTTTCCCGATGATGCGCGCCAATGCGCGCTACGAAGGCGATTACCTGCTCGGCACCTCGATTGCCCGCCCGCTGATCTCCAAGCGGCTGGTCGAGATCGCGCACGAGACCGGCGCGGGCGCCATCGCCCACGGCGCCACCGGCAAGGGCAATGATCAGGTGCGTTTCGAACTGTCGGCCTACGCGCTCGACCCGGACATTACCGTGATCGCTCCTTGGCGCGAGTGGGATCTGACCAGTCGCACCGCGCTGATCGCGTGGGCCGAGGCGCACCAGATCGACGTGCCGAAGGACAAGCGCGGCGACAGCCCGTTTTCGACCGATGCGAACCTCCTCCACACCTCGTCGGAGGGCAAGGTGCTGGAAGACCCGTGGGAGGAGACACCCGACTACGTCTATTCGCGCACGGACAACCCGGAGGATGCTCCGGATGCGCCGGAATACATCACGCTTGCCTTCGAGCGCGGCGATGGCGTGGCGCTCAATGGTGAAGCGATGAGTCCGGCCACTCTGCTGGCTGCACTGAACGATCTGGGACGCAAGCACGGCATCGGGCGACTCGACCTCGTCGAAAACCGCTTTGTCGGGATGAAGTCGCGCGGGATGTACGAGACGCCGGGCGGCGAGATCTACGCCCGTGCGCATCGCGGGATCGAGCAGATCACGCTTGATCGCGGCGCGGCGCATCTCAAGGACGAGCTGATGCCCAAGTACGCAGAGCTGATCTACAACGGCTTCTGGTTCAGCCCCGAGCGCGAGATGCTGCAGGCGGCGATCGACCACAGCCAGGCCCGCGTTTCGGGCGAGGTGCGGCTCAAGCTCTACAAGGGCAATGCCACCGTGGTCGGCCGGCGCAGCCCCCACAGCCTCTATTCCGAAGCCCACGTTACCTTCGAGGACGATGCCGGCGCTTACGACCAGGCAGACGCCGCGGGCTTCATCAAACTCAATGCCCTGCGGCTCAAGCTGCTCGCCAAACGCGATATGAAGCGGGATTGATGACCGCATCCGTGTGCGTTGCGACGAAGCGTTGAGTTACCCACTCCTGTCCACGGCTGAATCGTGGAAAAGTGGATAAGTCAGCCTTGCAAAGCTTGCGCGACTCACTTCGGCAGCGCAGTCTCAAGACATCGGAAGGGAACGAAAAACTCTTCGATTGATGGTCGAAAGACTTGAAAACGAAGGATTTTTTAGAACCGGATGAGGTAGCGGAGATGATCCGCGCGGAGTTCGAGGAACGCATGGCAAAGGCTTCGGCCGGAGGCAAGCGGGCCGTTTGAGAAAGCCGCGAAAGGCGCTCCACTACCAGCCGGGCGATCCGGCCTGACATCGATGGGATACGCGAAAGCTTCGGTGGACGCGAATACTGCTCGAGATGATAGGTCACCAAGGAACGCCAGGCTCTCGGTCTCGCCAGACGAGGGCACGGTCTTCGGACCAGCCAAACCGCGGGTGAAACCGGATGCCGGCGCGAGCGCCGGTGACAGAACCGACTATTCCTCCGGGAAAAGACGGGGAAACATCGGGCGCCAAGCGCTTGTCGGCAGGTTCGCCTGAAGACGAGACCACGCGCCGGTGAGAGTGGGGTCGGCAGCAATGCCGGCCCCATTTGCTTTGGGCCAAGGGCCGGATTGGCGCGTGGTGTTCATTTCGCTCAGCGATTTGAGGCTGAAATTCCTCGGGAAAGCCGATCGGCAACCGCAAATCATCCGATTTCGCGCAATAACCGGCAAGTTATACGAAAGTTCCGTAGCTTTCCGGTCAAATGTGGCGGAAGCGCGGCGAACCGACGTCAGCTATATTCCACCTTAGGAAATTCGGCCTAATTCTTCGCCGCATGGACGGTACTACTTTCCGATTTCGCAGAACGGCACTTTCTGTGCTTGTGCTGGGCGTCGTCGCACTCCCCCTGGCCGGTGCCGGGGCGCAGGACGCGACCGCACAGCGCGTGCCGGTTGCAGAGATTGCCGTAGAGGTCGATCCGATGATCGCCCCCCTCACCGACGAGATTGTCCCTCAAGCGGATGTGGATGCCGATTTCGCCGCGAGCTTCGCGCAATTCGATGTCGATCCCGAAGCGCCAGCAGTGGCCCCACGGTCTGTCGATCTCGACAGTTTCGATCCGCCGGTCGAAGCAGAACCCGCGGTCTGGCGCAGTGGCGTCGCCTCCTACTATGGTCGGCGCTTTCACGGTCGCCGCACCGCCAATGGCGAGCGGTTCGATATGAATGCCCTCACCGCCGCTCACAAGACCTTGCGTTTCGGTACCAAGGTGCGCGTCACCAATCCACGCAATGGCAAGAGTGTGGTGGTGCGGATCAATGATCGCGGGCCTTATGCCCATGGGCGCGAGATCGATGTATCGCGCGCCGCCGCGGTCGAACTCGGCCTGATCCAGCGCGGTCACGGCACCGTCGAGCTCGCGCTGCTGGACTGACGCCGTCGCACGCAGCAGGCGTGCGGGCTTTTCCGACATAATTTCAACGCGAATTGCGTTAAGGTCTGCGCCCGAACCACGTCTTCCAGAGGAACTTCGATGCGCCAGACCGGCCTTGTGCTCGCCGCTAGCCTGCTTGCCCTGACCGCTTGCGGAGGTGACACTTCCACCGGCGGTTCGAACACGCCGACGCCAACCGCATCTCCTGCGCCATCCCCCTCCCCCGCACCCACGCCGACCCCGACTCCCGCACCTGGCACCGCACCGCAAACCGCCGCCGACCTTTACGATGTCATGCCCGACGTCGGGTCCTGCAGCGCAGGCACCCTGAAGCCGTCGGTGATCCAGGGCGCGCTCGATACGTTCAACGAGATTCGCGCGCTTCACGGGTTGGGCGCGGTGGCCCTGTCGCCTGCAGATAGGCAGGGCGCGCAGGAAGCAGCGCTGATGATGGTCGCGAACAATGCGCTCAGCCACTCCCCGCCCACCAGCTGGCAGTGCTATACCCAGGCCGGGCACGACGCCGCTGCTGCGGGCAATCTTGCCGCATCGAGCGGGGGCTTCTTCACCAACGAACAGGTGCTCGCCGGGTGGATCGACGATGTGAACAACGTCGTCGCCAATAATGTCGGCCACCGGCGCTGGATGCTCGACCCGTTCCTGACCACCACCGCCTTCGGGCGCGTGACGACGGGTAGCGGCGCGACATTCCGCAGCGCATCGGCGCTCAAGGTGTTCAACCTTGCGCAGAACGGGCCGACGCCCACCGGCCTGCCCGATTTCGTCGCCTACCCCTTCGGCAATTACCCTGAACGCTATTTCGACAGCCAGGCGCTGTTCTCTTTCAGCGTGATCGCGAACAAGCAGAGCAAGTTCGGCGCCAATGCGCAGGTCGATTTCAGCAATGCGCAGATCACGATGACCGATGTCGCCGCCAGCAGCACCGTCGCGATCTCCAACATCGGTTTCGACAATCAGGGCTTCGGCCTGCCGAACAACCTGCAGTTCAAGCCTGCGAGCGTGCAGGACGGCCGCCAGTACCGCATCGACATCACCAACGTGATCGCGAACGGCGCATCGCAGAGCTACACCTACACCTTCACCATCGTGCCCTAGGCGTCTCCTGATAACAGAGCCTTGCTCTTGGTCGGCCCGGTGGCATAGTCGCGGGCGGGGGGACACGGGGCATGCATCCGCAATTCGACTACATCTTCGAACTCTTCACGCTGCTGATCAGCCTTGCGGTGGCGGAGATGCTGATGGGCTTCTCCCGCATCCTGAAGCTGCGCGCGCGGCGCAAGGCGGGCGTCGACCCCACCGCGATCGAGGTGAAGGTCGGCTGGCTGGTCCCGCTGCTGGGCCTGCTGGTGCTGGTCGACCTCGGCACGTTCTGGAGCATCATCTGGTCCATGCGCGGCGTGCTCGACATGCAGATGGCAACCATCTTCGGCGTCCTGGTGCTGATCGGCGGCTACTACCTGATCGCGACGCTGGTGTTCCCCGACGAGCCCGAGCTATGGCCCGATTTCGACGCGTATTTCTGGCAGCAGAAGCGGCTGGTGGTGATCGGCATGCTGCTGATCAACCTCGCCACCGCCATCGCATCCTTCGCGCTGGGCGCACAGACGCAGGAGCAGGGCGAGCTGATGGCGCAGGCGGCGCAGAGCAATCACATGTTCGCGCTGGCGATGCTGATGCTGACGGTCAACTACCCCGCCTTCCTCTGGCTGGCCTTCACCAAGGGTAAGCGGCGCAGCCTGCTGCTGATGGGGTTCATCATCTCCACCCAGCTGCTTTTCGCTGTCACCTCCTGGGGGATCGAGGGCATCCTGTGAGAACATGCCGCGCGCCCCACAACCGCGGCCTCGCCCTTCCCTGACACACCTGACACAGTGTCTTAAGGCGAAAAACCGCCGCCCGCCTACTCGCCCCCCTGCCCCGCATCGGAGGCGCTGCGATCCGCGGGCGTGCAGGCGACGAAGGTAATCTCCTCCTCCTCCGCCAGCTCGTTGAGCGCGATCTCGAACTCGGCCGCGGCATCGCTGGCGGCGTAATCGCGCGTGAGCCGGTCGAGCCGCCCGAGATGCGCGAGCAGCAGGCGCGCGTCGTATCGCGTGCGCGTCGCCACCGCCTCCCCGTGGTAATAGATCGTCTCCTCCACCCCGTTCATCGCCCGATCGGCCAGCACCGCCTCCACCTGCGGGCGGGCGAGCACAAGCGCCCCGTCCCACAGCGCGGCAAAGCGCGGACACGCGCGCCGCATCCGGTATGCGGTCGAGCGCGAGATCCCGGTCGCCCGCGCCGAGGCGAGCACGTTACCGCACTGCGCGAGACTATCGAGGAAGAACGCCTGATCCTCCCGGCTGAATTGCGGGGGTGCAGGCGGGAGCGGTTCGGGCGTGCCCGATGCGAGGGGCGCAGGGAGGTTGGCGGTGTCGTGGTGTTCTGGGGAGTAAGTCATGCGCGGTCCGTGAGGCTGTGCTTCAAAGGACCGATTCATTTATACGGGAAGTGCGGTGTAGGACAGCGCCTTACCACCAGCGTCGCCCCGGACTTGATCCGGGGCAAAGCTAACTTCTTGCAAGGCGCCGATACCCGGACCGGCGAGCAAAGCCGGAAGTGCGCCAAAGCCAACAATCGCCAAGAAAGAGATCGGAAGAGCGTCGTG